>JANNDD010000073.1:0-13958 GCA_031387365.1 Armatimonas sp.
AGGGCATCTTAGGGCGCAATATCCTCAACAACGTCCGTCTGCTACTGGATGGCCCCCGCCGCGAGTGGGACGTGCATCCTCCCGCCTGACAGCAGGCGCGACGCACTACTCGGCGAGCAGCTCCTGCCAAGACTCCACTTCTAGCAGACGCTCCACAATGGCCTCCAGGCGCTCAATGTCCGCCGCACCTACGTCTTTGCCTACGGAAAGCAAGACAAGCTACTGCGCCACTTCTACTCCGAGGTCTACCAGCCCGACGGCACCATCAAGAAGCGCACCGAGACTTTTACCAACGTCCAGATAAACCCCCAACTCGACGAGCGCCTCTTCGCCTTCGTCCCGCCCCCCGGCTCCCAGCCCTTCAAGCCCACCCCGTTCCCGCCCGCGCCCAAGGTCTCCTCGCTGCCCGAGAACGCCCCGGAAGTGCCAGACAGCCTGCGCTTCCGCACCAACCCCGAAGGACTACGCCTGTAAATCCTTCGGGCGACGGGGTAAAATTGTCGTGAGGTTAATGACGCAATGGCGCACTATGTAAAATTGGGGGAGATTCCCCGTAAACGACACACGCAGTTCCGCAAGCCCGATGGCTCGCTGTATGCCGAGGAGGTCTTTGGCACGAAGGGCTTCTCGGGTATTGCTTCGATTCTCTACCACGCGAACCTGCCGACGCAAGTGGCGGAGTACAAGTACCTGGGGGAGCTGACCCCGGAGACGCTGGAGTTTGAGCCGCTACGGCACCGACACCTCAAGACACACCTACTTAAGCCCCACGGCGACCCTATCGCAGGCCGCGTTCCGTTTCTGGTGAATGCCGATGTCGCTCTCGCCCTCGTGCGCCCGACCGAGCCGATGGCATATTTCTACAAGAACGCGGACGGCGACGACTTGCTCTTTGTGCATGAGGGCACGGGCAAGCTTGAAACGCTCTTTGGGACACTGCCGTATCGCCCCGGTGATTATTTAGTGATCCCACGCGGCACGATCTACCGCGTGGTCTGCGACTCTGGCCCCACCACCATGCTTCTCACCGAGTCGGCGGCCAGCACGATTGAGCCACCGGAGCGCTATCGCAATGAGTACGGGCAGTTTTTGGAGCACGCCCCGTTCTGCGAGCGCGATATTCGGGTGCCCGAAGCGCCGCTGTTCTTTGACACGAAAGGCCGCTTTGAAGTGCGCATCAAGGCACGCGGCCATCTGACGGCCTACTTCTACGACTTCCATCCGCTCGATGTAGTCGGTTGGGACGGATTTCTCTATCCCTACGCGCTCTCGATCCACGACTTCGAGCCGCTCACGGGGAGCCTTCACCAGCCGCCGCCGTCGCACCAGACCTTTGAGGCTCATAACTTTGTGGTGTGCAGCTTTGTCCCCAGAATGCTGGACTATCACCCGGATGCGATCGCGATTCCGTACAACCACTCCAACCTAGACAGTGATGAAGTGCTTTACTATGTCAATGGCAACTTCGCCAGCCGTCGTGGGATTGAAGTCGGCTCGGTGACACTGCATCCCTCTGGCCTACCCCACGGCCCGCAGCCTGGCGCGGTCGAAGCCAGCCTCGGCAAGACCCGCACCGAGGAGCTTGCCGTGATGGTGGACACGTTCCGCCCGCTGAAACTCACCAAGGCCGCCCTCGCACTGGAGGACGACAGCTACCCGTATAGCTGGAAGGCAATCATGAGATGAATTTCATCCTCATCCCGTTCCGCTACGCCTTGGCTGGTATGGTGGGATTAACTGCCGTGACCGTGGGCTACCACGTATTGATTGCTCCAGAAATGTTAAACGACGGGCAATATGCCATGTTCTTGTTTCCCACCGCGAGCTGGGGAGGCTTCTGGTTCGGAATGGCCTTTGCCCTGATGCGGCCCTGGCGCTCATCGGACTTTGCGCGATCCAGAGCCATTGGCATTCTTGGATCTTCTGTGGGGCTGGCGTTTGTTTTTCTGTTTTGCCTGCTAAATTTTCGCTCCTCGATCGACTTTTCCGCCCCAACCCTGGTGACGGCCTTGGCGCTGATTCTCTACTCCTGCAACAGGCCATGGAAATCTTGAGTGGTGTAGCTACTTCCAGTGAATGGTCTCGGACTCCGGCAGACGCGCAATGTCCGGGACGGTGCAACCGTCGGCGGGGTAGCCGACGGGAAGCACGACGAAGGCTTTCTCATTGCGAGGGCGCTGGCAGATCTCATTGAGAAATGCCATCGGAGAGGGCGTGTGCGTGAGCGTGGACAGACCAAAACGATTCAGGGCGGCGATCAGAAAACCCACGGCGATCCCGACGGATTCCGGGCTGTAGTAGTTCTTGAGGGGCTTGCCGCTCTCCCCGATGCCGTAGGACTGGCGGAAAACGACGATCACATACGGTGCAGAGGTCAGAAACGGCTTCTGCCAGTCCGTGCCGAGTGGTGCGAGATCGGCGAGCCACTCGGGGGTGGCGCGGTGCGTGTAGAACTCTCGCTCCTCCGCCTCGGCGGCTTCGCGAAGGCGTGCTTTCGTGCCGGGATCGGTGAGCACTACAAAGCGCCAGGGCTGACGGTTCGCCCCCGACGGCGCCGTGCAGGCGATCGAGAGGGCCGCCTCGATCAGCGCACGCGGCACCGGCTGATCAGAGAACTCCCGGATGCTGCGGCGCTCGCGGGCCAGAGCAAGCTCGGCGTCGGGCTCCGGGGTAACCGGGCGGCGGGTGTAGGGGATAGAGGGGTATTCAGGCATTTTGGTCAATTTGGTCAAAGAGTGCGGCTTGTGTGGGGGAGGCATGGGCCTCGTGCGTATCACCGAACGTAGAGGTGCGACAATAAATCATGAAGGGTGTGGTGTCCACAGAGCACGACGGTATACAAGTTGCTATAGCCCCACTCAGGAAAATGCGTGTCTAGAATGGGCCGGGTCAGAGTGAGCGTGTAACCAAGAGGTTCGAGTAAGCGGCGGATCAGGCTCTCTCCTGCGTCACAGGCCAGCGTGGGGGGAGTTACGGTGAACTCTAGTGGAGTGGTTGCGAGCGAAGGGCGCTCTTTGCAGCGTCCCGAAAGCGCTGTGGAGAAGCACTCCGATAGAGCGACACACAGAAACGAGGACGCGACATAAGGCCGGTCGCAGACATACTGGAAGAGCGAGTCGGCCCGCCCACGTACCAGGCGGATCGGGTCTAGCTCAACTAGAAGGGCAGCCGTTGTTTGTTCGGGAGTTGCTTCTGGGTAAAAAACGGATGCAGTGCCAAAGGTAAGCTCTCGCTGAAACAGAGTGGCCGGGTTTTTATGCAGCACAAAGCCCAGCTCGCGTGCGTCGGTGAGGAGTGGGGGCTGTGCGGCGACGGAAAGTGTCAGAAGCATGTAGAGGAAGTTTATCATCCGCTTGTGGTATGCAGATGCAGCGGTTATAATACACACTCGGTGGCTAGCAATAATAAACAAGTAGGGGACGGGCGAGACTAGATGGCAGCTCGAATAATGGAGGATGTATGGCGTCGCTTCAAAGGGAGTGGTGACTCCCGCGCACGTGATGCTATCATCAATAATTACGGCTATCTGGTTAAGATCACTGCGGGGCGGGTGGTGAGTAATCTACCCCCGAACCTGGAGCGTGAGGATCTCTACACGGCTGGCTCCATGGGATTAATTAAGGCGGTGGATCAGTTTGATCCCGGGCGGCAGGTTAAGTTTGAGACCTACGCAATCGCCTTGATTCGTGGAGCGATCCTGGAGTCACTTCGTGAGGAAGACTGGGTTCCGCGCTCAATTCGAGAGCGGGCCAAGGCACTAGAGAGAGCGTTCAACGAGCTGGAAATATCGCTGGGGCGGCCTCCAAAAGAGGATGATATCGCTCAGCATATGGGGGTCAGCAGCGAGGAACTCTCAAAAATGATGGCGGACACAGGGCGAGGTTCGGTTCTCTCCCTGGACGACCTGATCATGGGTAGTGACGGCTCAGAGCGCCTGCATCTTTCGGATGTTGTGCCGGACGATGGAGCGACACCTGTGGCGGATGTGGAGCTACGGGAGCGGATCCGGCATCTGGGAGGGGGCATAGACCGCCTGCCAGAGCGAGAGAGGCTCGTCATAGCCCTGTATTATTATGAAGGCTTAACCTTCAAAGAAATCGGTAAGGTGCTCTCGGTATCGGAGTCGCGTGTCTATCAGCTGCACACACAGGCAGTCTTGCGGATGCGCGGGTATCTCAATCGTGACCAGGAGTTATTTCGCACATGAAGCGGATCATTTTTTCTTCGGCGGCTCTGACCGCATTCGGCCTTCTAGGCATGCCCACTTGGGCGCAGAGTGCCCAGCCCCCCGCAGCAACTGCGGCTGTACGGGATAATGGGGCGTTTGATCGGGCACGCAAGGCCTACAAAGATGGTGACCTCGCCACGGCACGTACGGAGATGGAAAAAGCCATCCTGGCCCTGCCCGAGGACGGCGACACCAACGCTTGGCTGGGTTTTGTTTTAGTTAAGTCGAGCGACTACGCTAAGGCCATTCCGTATCTGGAGAAGGCGCTCACCAAGAAGCCAGACTCCCCTGAGACCATGACTAATCTTGGCAATGCACTGCTACTAAAACCAGAGCGTGCCCCTGATGATACGGACCGCGCCATTACTCTCTTCGAGAAAGTGGCAGAGAAACGCCCTGACTCAGCGGAAGCTCAGTTCAACCTGGGCTTTGCCTGTGCTCGCAAGAAAGACTTCGCACGGGCAGCGGTAGCCTACCGGAAGGCTGCGGATCTCAAGCCCAGCGACGGTCAGACATTTATCAATCTTGGAATTGCACTACAGAACTTGGGGCGGCTGGATCAGGCAGCACAGGCAATGCGCAGTGGAATTGCAAATAATACCGGCGATAAGGCGGCGCATGCTGCACTGGGATCTATCGAAGTACAGCGCCGCAACTACGCCGGAGCGGTTCCCGTTCTTGAGACTGCCCGTAAGCTGGATCCGAACAACTACGGAATTCTTGTGAACTTGGCCTTTGCCTACAGCAATACCAATCGGTCTGCGGAAGGTGCGACGGTCTATGGACTTGCTGCGGATCTCGCTGCGGGGGGCGCAGAAGGTGCTCCTGCGGGGGATGTGACCGCTCGCTACAACCAGGGTGTGCTTCTGGCAAAGACAGGCAACGCGGACGGGGCACTCTCCGCTTACGAGAAAGTCTTGGCGCTTAATCCTCGCTACCTGGATGCACTCCTCAATGCGGGCTACCTTCACTTCAACAAGGGAAGCTTTGCTGAGGCGGCAACACGCTTCAAAGCCGCTACGGAGCTGGATGCAACGAGCCATGTTGCCTGGTTAAACCTGGGAACCGCCTGCCTGAAACAACAGGATACCAATGGGGCGATTACCGCCTGGCAAAAAGCGGTCGCGCTGAATCCCTCCGACTACGACTCACGAGATTATCTCGCAAGTGCCTTGCAAAGCCAGGGCCGCGAGGATGAAGCGCTGAAGATCTACACCGAGATGGCGCAGCTCAAGCCCAGCGAGGCAACACCACAGCTCGCTATCGGCGGAGCCTACATGCGAGCGAATAATCTTGAGGCTGCGTTCAAGGCGTTCCAGACCGCAATCAAGGCGGATCCTAGCTCGGCTCAGGCCCATAATAATCTGGGTGTTGTCTACGAACGCCGTGGGATGCTCAACGATGCAATGGTGTCCTACAAGAAGGCATTGCAGCTCAATCCTCAGCATGCGGAAGCCAAGGCCAACTTGCTACGTTTTGGCAAGCTTGGGGATGCGCCTGCTCCGAAGCTAGCGCCGGGTGCGAAGCCCAGTACAAAGCCTACGACAAAACCTGTCGCCAAACCTGTCAAGAAAATCGGCGGAGGTTAGGGTGAGTGGCAAGATAGTCGGACTGCTTGCCAATGACTCCAAGCCCGCTGCCCTCGAAGCGGCGGTGGGCTTGGCTAAAGTGCTCACTCAGCGCGGGGTTACTGTCAGGATGCCCCCGGACTACACGGACGACGAGATTGCTAAGAGCGATTTCGTCGTCGTTTTTGGGGGAGATGGCACGGTTCTCTCTGCCGCGCGGCTGGTTGCAGCGTACGGTACCCCACTGCTCGCGATCCACCTAGGGCGCTTTGGTTTCGTCACTGAGGCTGCGCCCGAGAACCTCGATGCCGCCGTGACCGCCGCGCTTCAGGGCCACTGTGAAGTTCATGAGCGGATGTTGCTGGCGGGCGCACTCTATCGGGGCGACAATCCCCTGCCCGAGACCCACCTACTTGCGATGAACGATGTGGTGGTGGCAAGTGGTGCAGTGCGCATGGTGCACGTCCACACCCGTGTGGGCGAGCATGCGATCGCCACCTACGCTGCTGATGGGGTGATTGTGTCGTCACCGACGGGCTCGACGGGCTATTCGCTCTCGGCAGGGGGGCCGCTGGTTCACCCGGATGTGCGCACGCTGATGATTACGCCCATTGCTCCGCACACGCTCTCAGCGCGCACGCTTCTCGTTCCCGACACGGAGACCATCTATTTGACCATCGAAGCCCAGACCCGAGATGCCGTGGCCGTGACCGCCGATGGTCAGACCGGGCTTTCTCTCTCGCCAGGCGATACGGTGGCTGTCAGCCGTGCGCCCTACAATGTGCGGCTACTGGCTGCGGGGGGACCGAACTTCTACCAGAAAATCCGCAGCCGCTGGCACTACGCCGAGCGGCTGTCGGGGTGATGCAGAAGCGGGACTAATCGAACTAGTTGAACTAATCGAACTAGTCGAACTAGTCGTCGTGGCGCTCGTGCGTGATGGCCTCTTCGGCGGAGTAGTTGGTGTGCAGCGCGTCACCGGAGTTGCCCTGCATTCCAAAATAAACTCTGCGGTTCTCGTCCTGATCCATTAAAATCAAGCTGGGGATGTTCTGAAAGGTATCGAGCTGAAGGCGCTCGGTGCCCGTGCTATCAAACATGAGAAGCCCTGGGTCGCCATTGCTGTTGACTTTCATGTCCATCTTGACATTGCCTGCATTATCGACGATTCGTAGCTGCTGAACCGTTAGAACATTGGCGTTGCTATTTCCCTCGTGAATAACGACCGTACGAGCGGGAAGAAAGGCGCGAACTGCGATATCTACCACTGCCAGAGCTACCGCTGTTGCCACTATAATCTTGGTTTGTGTTGTCATCCGTTCCATCGTTGAGAATCCTCTCCAGGCGCTGAAGTGCCTGGTGTTTATTATAGCATCTTCTACCACAGGCCCTCCAGTATCAAAGCGATAAAATAGGGGACATGATTTTCTTAACCGTCGCCGCTGTCTGTCTACGTGCCGAGTGTGATGTCGCCGCCAATCGTGCTACTTTTCTAAGTTATCTCAAGGCTGCCAAAGCGCAAGGGGTGGAGCTTGTTCTCTTTCCTGAGGTCGCGCTCCAACAAAATCCCGGCTGGGGCTATATTTCTCATGTCCCTACCGAGGAGGAGAAAGCCTATGTCGTACGCACTGCTGAAACGATCCCCGGCGAGAGTACGCTCTGGCTCCAGGCACACTTACAAGCTCTTGATCTGCACATGATCTTTGGCATGACTGAGCGTGGTGAAGGGGCAGAAGAGGGCAAGCTCTATAACACGAGTGTCTTTCTTGGCCCGGGAGGCGTTCTCGCACGCTACCGTAAGCACCGGCTCTGGGATACAGAGACAGGTGGAAATGAGCACTGTTTCTGGAACTACGGCGATCAGGCGGGGCTCGTTGTGGACAGTCCGTGGGGAAAGATGGGGATGATGATCTGTGTGGAGATGTCCCACAGCTACGGCAAGCGCCTCGCCGACGCAGGTGCGCAGCTTATCGCGACGGTATCGGCGTGGACGGGGGATCACGGAGAGCTTTTCGAGCAGTACGCCGCGCTGAATGCCACGGAGTCCGGCTGCTGGCACGTGATCGCAAATCAAGGCGGCACGGTCGGCCAGACCTGGGACTACGGGCACAGTCGTATTGTCGCACCTGACGGCACGCTCATCGCCAGCACGGGAAAAGACGAGGGCATGGTGGTCGCAAAAATCTGTTTGACAGAATAGGCAAACATCTGTATACCCACTGCGTCAGTGGTGCAATCTTGCAGACCGAGGGCCATGAGCCGTCGGTACATGGCCCACGCGTCTATCTCAATGGCGGTGAGGATTTAAATGTCGTGCTGGGGCGCGTGGCAGCGGCGGGCGGAACCGTGCTCACTGAAAAAACTCTGGTGGCGGAAGATATCGGCTACTGCGCGTTCTTTCTGGATTCTGAGGGCAACAAGCTCGCCCTGCACTCTCCTAAATAGACTGATCTATTAACTTGGTATAATCTTGGCATGGCAAAGAAGCATGTGTTTCTCGGAGTGGCGTTGGCTGGTGTGCTCGCCCTGGCGGCGAGTGTTCCCGCGCAACAACAAAACACACCCGAGCAGCTCTTCAAAAGAGACTTGTGGCCCGTGCTGCAAAGTGAGTGCGCCTCTTGTCATGCCAAGAAAAATCCGTCGCAGCTACTCTTGCCTGCCGATGCGCACACGGCGTTTCTGAAGCTTGTTGCTGAGGGGCAGTTCGACCCCGATAATCACTCCAGTATTGTCTACCGGGTCACCACCTCGGACAAGAATATTATTATGCCACCACAGGGGATGTACAAGCTCTCCGTGGCGCAGATTACGGCCTTCGATCACTTTGGCGAAGCCGTTCGGGCACAGCAGGCGGCATCTGGGAAGAAGCCGGATGAGCAGTTTCCCCCTTACTTAGCGCTTCCGTTCACGGGCGCAAAAAAGCCGACATTTGATAATACCTTTTTGACATTCCGGCAGCTTCGTGGCAAGACTTTCGCTATTTTTGGCGACGATGGCGAGCGTGAGGAGCGTAATCTTTTTGTTGAGAATGCGCATCTTTTTGGCGGAGCGGACTTTGTAAAGCGCTTTGATGAGACAAGCAAGGCCTCACCGACATTTCTGAGCGGTGTCGAACTGGTGGCCCGCGAGCTGGCGAGCAAGGCCTATCTGAATCAGACCGGGCCCTTTGTGGGTTTTACGGAGCAGGCGACAGAGAAAGAGGGCATTTCGCGGCTCTGGAGGAAGCTGCTCTTTCGTGAACCAACTGCCACCGAGCTTGTCGAGGCACAGGCATTTCTAAAGAGCGTCGCCGCGGCGCAGAGTAGCCTGACTCAGACCTCCCCGAGCGATCTTAGATTCTCTCTCACCGTCACCGACGAGCGCGGCCAGCGGGTGACCAAAGAGCTGGGCATCGCGGTGCGCAGTGAGGATCACGCCCTCACCACACTCTACGTGGATCAAGAGGCGGGTGAGGTGGCGGAGAAGCTGCTCGGGACCTTTACGCTTCGGCCAGAGAATAAAGGCCAGCGTCTGATCATCAGCAACGCGGAGAGCTACGGCAATGTGAGTGTGGTCGGGGTGCGCGTGAAGGGGGAGGGCCAGGAGTGGGTTGTTAAAGTTGGAGAGCCCGGCGTTCTCGTCGAGGGTGCGTGGAAGCTCAGTGGAGCGAGCGCGGAGGACAACAGCGAAAACAAGGGCGCCTCGCAGATCACCTTCCCGCTGAGTGTCGAGAAGCCCGGCAAGTACGATGTGACTTTCCTGTGGAAGCGTGCTACCGCCCCGAAGGCGGCAAAGCGTCCGGCGGGCAAGAACCTCGCGCCGGCTAGCCTCTGCCAGGATCTTTGTGTTCAGGTGGTGAGTGCGGATAAAGCTAGCACGATTGCCACGCCCCCCGCGCCGCCGGTGCCGCCCAAAGGCGAGGCACATTTCTTTATTGACCAGAGCGTGGACAACCGACCGCACGCGGATTTGAAATCCTCGTTTGTGTTTGGCCCGAACGATGGGGTTGAAGTGCGCAACGAGGGCACAACAAAGCGCGTGGTCGCCGATGCGGTACGCCTTTTTGCTGTGGGCAGCGAGGTGCCGGTTTTGCTGCGGGCGGGCAAGGCGAAAAATAAAGAACAGTGGGGCAAGTTTCCCGCCGAGAACTTCAACCCCTACAACACGGTTGGGCCGGATTTACTGCAAGACCTTGCAATAGATGCAGAAAAGAGAAAAAAGCCGCTCTCATTGCTTTTTTCTCCCACAAGCGGCGATGGCTACGACTCAAAGCGTGCCTACCGCCCGGCGATTGTCTATCCAGGCAAGGCCGACAATGAGACACGCGTCCCCATTGTGGTACATGCCCAGTCCTCGTCGCCCATTGTGCAGATTTCTGCGCCGCTCATCGCACATCCTGGGGCTCAGCTTACGATTGACGCCTCGTCGTCGTATAATATTCAGCGCTCACCCTTGACCTTTAAGTGGACGCAGATCGGCGGGCCAAGAGTGCTGCTCACGAACCCAGCACTGCCTAAGCTAGCCTTTACCGTCAACAAACTCTCTGCGAAACAAGCCGCTTGGGAAGGGCTCTGCCGTGCACTGCTCGCGCACCCTGACTTTCTCTTTACGCGTCCCCGCTCGCTGACAGCCACCACCGATCCGAAGATTCGTAAGCGCTTGCAGCTCGTGAAGCTTGCGCAGGATCTGGTGGGCCGCACTCCGAGCGACTCTGAGCTGGCGCAGTGCGAGTCGGGCGTGGCCTTAGAGAAACTCGTGGACGGCTATCTCGCCTCCAAGGAGTTCGCGGATTTCTACTTTCACCGCACGCGCCTTTATATCGAGAGCCACGGCACGCCCGAGCAAGACGAGCCCGCGCGGCTCTGGACCTATCTGGCGACACAGAACCTGCCGTTTAAAGGGCTGCTTACGGCCAACTACACAGTCAATAGCGCGTTTCAAAAACAACCACGTCCGGCGTACTACGGCAAGACCGGTGTCCTCACCATGAAGGGGTTTATCCAGGGCAAGCCTAGTCTGCCGCATTTTAACTACTCCGCCCAAGTGTGCGAAAAATTCCTAGGTTACGTCTTCGAGGTGCCTGATGAGATCGTTCAGTCGCGCACCGGCATCACGGCATCGGCGACCACTGACCCGAAATCGGTCTGTTACACCTGCCATAAAGTGCTCACACCGCTCGCGTACCAAAGAGCGCACTGGAATGACGAGGGCAGCTACCGGGCGCACGATGAGTACGGTCTGCCCATTGACCACTCGGATCGGGATGAAGTGGCGGCCTACCCGTTCAAGGGCGAGGGAATGGAAGCGTTTGCGACGCAGGCTGTGGCTAAAGAGCGCTTTATTCGTACGATCCTACAAACGCACTTTGTCTGGTACTTCGGCCGCGAGCTGCGCTGCGAGACCGACGAGCGCGGGCTCTACCAGCGGCTCTGGAATTCCGTCGTGAAAAATAACTACACGCTCAAGCCACTTATCAAAGCGCTGGTCTTAACCCCTGAGTATCTCAACGGCACCGTCAGTGCGCCACCCGTTGCCAATCCAACAGCCAAGCGCCTCACGACGCTGGCTGTGTTTCACCAGAATGGGGGAGTAAAATAGGCTATGCCTTCTGCAACCTATGAGCCGGAGCTCGATACCACTCGTCCCTTCCGCATCCGCTGGACCCGCGATGACTGCGCTAGATTTGAGCGCGATGGCCTACTCACGCCCGGCAAGTACGAGCTGATCGAAGGAGATATTCTCAAATCTATGGGACAGAACCGTGCGCACATCAACACCGTCATGACCTTTATCCGCTGGCTTTTTGGAATGTTTGGTGAGGAATTTGTTCAAGGACCAGGGCCGATTGATGTCTCTCTAGAAGACAATCCCACGAGTGAACCTGAACCTGATGCCGTCGTTTTGTCTAAGCCTCTGTCTGCATTCCAGACCCGCAACCCACGCCCCGATGATATTCGGCTTCTCGTCGAAATCTCGGATGCGACGCGCTACTTTGACCGTGGCACCAAGGCAAATCTCTACGCGCGGGCAGAAATTGTGGAATACTGGTCACTGGATCTGGTGCAGCGTAAACTTCATGTTCACCGCGAGCCACGAGACGGCAAGTACCAGAGTGTCACCATACATGGCGAGGAGGAAAGCATCGCATCGCTTGCCGCACCTGAGTCTGCGATTTTGGTGAGTGCGCTCTTGCCTCCTAAATCGGAGTAGGCGAAGAGAACTTATTGAGATTGAAAATCTAGAAATGCGAGGGAGCGATGACTCTATTACTTGAGAAAGCATTTGGCAAAGCCTCTGAACTTGAGGCAACGGATCAGGATGATTTGGCGCAGTGGTTGCTGGAAGAGATTCAGCATGAGGAGCGCTGGAAGCATTCGTTTCGTGAGTCGCAGGATTTGCTAGGGCAACTTGCTGATGAAGCTTTGCAAGAGTTTCGTAGTGGAAAGACAAAAGAGTTAGAGCCAGAGAAACCGAATCGTTTGTAAGGTATGAAATCATGAGTGACTATCACGACATCGAAGAGGGAGCCGTGGAGTTTACGGACTGCCCGGAGCTGGGCCCGTCCGTGCTGGAAACGCACTTGCCCAAGCCGACGGTGAATCCGTGGGCGGTGACGCGGCGGGATTTCCTGCGGCGCGGTGCAACGGCGGGGCTGACCCTCGGGGCGGCGGATTTCCTGGGGTACTTGCTCAAGCACGGCGACCCCAATCAGGGCGCGGCACTGGCGGCGAGCTTAGAGGCGAAGGCCGCCGAGGGCGCTGATCCGCACTATCTCATCTACTGGTTTGTCGAGGGCGGCTGGGAGAGCTACGACATGTTCTCGCCGCTGGAGACCGAGAACAATATCTTCCCCAAGACCCGGCTGCCCTTTGAGAAAACCAGCCAGGAGCGCTACCGGACGCTGAACTATAACACACCCGGCTACCGTGTGGACAATCAGTGGAACGCAAAGATCAACTACGGCTATCTCGCCGAGGCGGGCAAGAGCCTCTTTCCCGAGATGGCGATTCTGTCGTCCATGCACACCGGGCAGTTTCATAGCGGCGAGCGCCTCAAAACCCACATGGGCAGCTACGATCTGCGGCTCCAGGCCGAGCGGGAACCCGATGAGCGCAGCGTGATGCAGGCGTTTAGTGAGGTCTACGGGCAGTCCTACGCGCTCCCTAATCTCTCGTGGCACTGGTGGCTCTCCGACGGCGAGCTCAACGAGGTGCAGTACACCGGGCGCAAGGGCTACTACCACGCCCTTGGCCCCGTGCACGCGCACACGATCTACGCCGGGACGCCCGCCAATCTTCGGGACTTTCTCTTGCAGATGCAGGGCAGCGCAAGTGACGTGGTCAATCGGCAGATCGAGAAGTTTTTAGACAACGCCCACGCCGGGCTGCGAAAAGACGCCGAAATGGAGACGATCAAGAGCTATAACTCCGCGCGGCAGATCTATGCGGGGCTTTCTAGTAAAGGCAAGAAGCTGGATCGCGGCGCACTCTCGCGCCTCTTCACCGACCCGACCCTCAAGGAGAAGTTCAAAGTCAAGCCAGTGGATGAGCTGATCACCTATCGCTCGGTCAATGGCAATAAAGCGCGCACCAAGTTCTGCCCCGCCACGAATGTGCAGGCCCTGATGACCTACGAGCTAATGCGCGAGAATCTGTCTTGTACCTACTTTATCGAGACGCGCGATATCCGCCACTTCGACTCGCACCACAGCCGCAAGAACCTCTGGGCGGGCGATGGGGTGACTCCCAAAGGCCAGCCGGATCAGACCACGGGATTAAAAGAGGAACTCTGGGAGCCGCTTCTCACCTTGGTGGAGCTGCTCAAAAACACGCCGCACAAGACCACCGGAAAGCCAATCTGGGACTACACGACCATTGTGCTGACCAGCGAGTTTGGGCGCTCGATTCACGGCGACGTGGACGATATTATCAAGTCCAACCTGCCGCTCTCGGAGAAGAAGCAGAAAGTGGATGGTCAAGATATCTCCGAGCACTGGTTCGTGACCAGCGCGGCGTTTCTGGGGCCGAAGGTGAAGGGCGGGACGCAGTGGGGGCGCGTGGGAACCAAGACCATGCAGGCCATCCCGCTGCTCGCCGATGGCAAACTGCATCCCGACTTTCATCCCGTCACCGGCGAAGGCCCCGCGGGCTGGAACGACAAGATGAGCACTCGCTATAGTGCCG
>JANNDD010000101.1:0-5693 GCA_031387365.1 Armatimonas sp.
TACTACAAGGCGGGCAACATCCCCGCAGCCCTCACCGCCGTTCAGCGCATCGCGGATAAAGCAAAGCAGGAAGGGGCTCTCTCTATGCTGGGCAACTCGTGCATAACGGCGAAAGATGGTGTGGGACTGAGACAGGTTCTGGAGCTATTGCCACAGCAAGCAAGCCAGCGCAAAATCGTTCAAGTGAGCACCACAACCCCGTCCGTCACCACCACTTACTTCTCTGCCCGCCAGCAGCTTCTTCGGCAGTCGGTACACTTTTTGGGTTCCCCCGAGGTGTCACTGGAGCTGGTTCGCACCTACGCGCACCCGGATGACCTCCCCGAGCTACTGCGTAACCTCCTCTCAATAGCACGGGGTAAGAAGCAGGACAATCAGACCGCGCAGGCGGCTCTAGCTCTCCTACGCACACAGACATCGGAGGCAGGGAAGAAAGCCTACGATCAGGAAGTACACCAGCTCTTCTACAGCGATCTAGACACTTTTTCCGATCCTCTCGCGCTCGCACAGACAATCCACGATGAGCAAATGCGCGGCCAGGTGCTCTTTACACTCGGGCAGCACTGGCTTGAGCGAGGAAATTTCCAGCTACAAAAGGCCGAACCTGTGCTAAAGGCGCTACGAGTGCTCTCTCTAGACGAAGCGCATCGCAACCACGACTACCTGGTCACGAATGCCATCCAGCGTCTTCAAAACACCCATGATCTTCCCAATGCGAAGCGGCTTGCTCAGCAGATTCTCGATCCTGAGCAACGAAAACAGCTGCTTGATTCTCTGAGCCGAAACTAGAACGCGGGTCTACGGGTGTGCCAGTCGGTGGCTTGTTCGTAGGCGTGTGCCACTTTAAAGAGTAGCTCCTCGGAGAACGCTGGCCCCAGGAGCTGCATTCCTACGGGCAGTTGATTTGTATCAAAGCCACAGCACTGGGAAAGCGCGGGAATCCCGGCTAAGTTGGCCGAGAGTGTGCAGATGTCTGAGAGCTTCATCGCCAAGGGATCATCGGTTTTCTCCCCGATCCCAAAGGCCGTGGTTGGGGCCGTGGGCGTGATAAGCACGTCGAAGTTCGCAAACGCGTTCTCAAAGTCCTGCTGGATCAGCGTGCGAATTTGCTGGGCTTTTAAGTAAAACGCATCGTAGTAGCCCGCCGAGAGCGCGTAGGTACCGATGAGAATCCGCCGCTTCACTTCCTCGCCAAAGCCTTCTTCACGGCTCTTTTCGAAGAGATCAATGTGGCTTGTGGCGCGCTGCGTTCGATGGCCGTAGCGGACACCGTCGTAGCGTGCGAGGTTACTGGATGCTTCGGCAGGGGCGACGATGTAGTAGGCGGGGAGGGTGTACTCGGTGTGCGGCAGCGAGCACTCGCCGACTTCCGCACCGAGACCACGTAGCACGCCAATCGCACTCTGCACGAGAATCCGAATCTCAGGCGCGATCCCGGCGGCGAAGTACTCCGTGGGAACCCCGATGCGCAGACCACGGATATCGCCCGTGAGTGCCTTCGTATAGTCGGGAACATCGCGCGGGACGCTGGTTGAGTCGTGCGGATCGTGGCCCGAGAGAACGTTCATTACCAGGGCAGCATCTTCTATATTTTTCGCGAAGGGCCCGATCTGATCCAGCGATGAGGCAAAGGCGACTAAACCGTAGCGGCTCACGCGGCCATAGGTCGGCTTGACACCCACGATGCCACAGAAGCTCGCGGGCTGACGGATCGAGCCGCCGGTGTCCGAGCCCAGCGAGAGCGGGGCAAAGTCTGCCGCCACCGCCGCTGCACTCCCGCCCGACGAACCACCGGGCACTTTACTCAAGTTCCACGGATTATGTGTCAGCTTCAAAGCGGAGTTCTCGGTGGACGAGCCCATCGCGAACTCATCGAGGTTCGTCTTTCCAATCGCAATCGCCCCGGCAGCTTGGAGCTTTTTTACCACCGTGGCATCGTAGGGCGGCACAAAGCCCTTTAGAATCTTGCTGGCACAAGTGGTCTCGACGCCCAATGTACATAGGTTGTCTTTAAGCGCGATGGGCACGCCCGCCAGCGGGCCTGGGTCTACCCCCGCGGCAATTTTCGCGTCCACGGCGTCGGCCTGCGTGAGTGCCTGCTCCCGCATCACGGTGAGAAACGCCCCCACGGCATCGTCTTTGGCTTCGATTCGTGCCAGAAACGCCTCGGTGACGGCGCGTGCACTCACTTCTTTCGCCTTGACTTTGGCCGCAAGCGCACTTGCGCTCAGGTGAGTAAGTTCCATAGCCTAGTCGCCTCCCAGCACTTGCGGGACGATAAAGCCGCCCATGATCTCATCCGTGTGGCTCGTGAGCTTGAGTACCTCAGCCTGTGAGAGCGAGGGTGTAATCTCGTCTGCGCGCAGCAGTGCCGTCACGGGAACAGCATGGCTGGTGGGCAGGACGCCCGTCGTATCGAGCTGCTGCAAGCGAGCAAACTGATCAAGGAGGTCGTTGAGCTGGGGGGTGATCGTCGCGATTTCGTCGTCTGCAAGGGCAAGGCGGGCCAGCGTCCCTACCTTGCGGACATCTTCCGTGGTCAAGGCCATGGGGCTATTATACCGTCTCAAAAATTACTCCCCGTGATTTTTTGTAGCGAGCCGTAACCAGAACGGCCATAATGACGTTAAGCTAGGAGAAGGACTTTTGCTATGTCTGTCTTTACCGAAAACCCTGTTCTCTACAAAGAGATCGCCATGCGCTTCCAACTGCGCCGCCAGTCTAAGGCGAACCGTGTTGTGATCTACTCAATTGTCGGGCTGATCATCCCGCTGTTCTACTGGTTCAGTCTGCGCGCCATGCTCCACGACTACAACGGCGCACGGGATGCCTTCGGACTCTTTCTGACGGCGCTAGAGGTCAGCCTGGTGGTACTTCTTACCCCCGCAATGCTGGCGTCCACGATCACTCTGGAGCGGGAGAAGCAGACCTGGAATGCGCTCCTGCTCTCGAAGCTCACCCCCAGCGAGATCGTAGCGGGCAAGTTTATCGGGGGGCTCCTGCCGACTCTGGTGACCTTACTGGTGTTCTTTCCCCTGAATATCGCGGCGGCGCTACTGGGCAAGATCAGCCTGTCGCAGTTTTTTCTAGCGCACACACTGCTCTTGACCACGACCCTCTTCTACGGCGCTCTGGGACTGTTCTGCTCGTGGGCGTGCCGACGAACCCAGGTCGCGACGGCAGCGGCGGCGGGCCTTATCGCCTTCTTCGTTCTGGGCTCCCCGCTGGCGCTCTCACTGTGGCAGTCGGTCGTGGGTTATAGCAACTACTCCAATCAGAGTATCAATTTCTTTCCACTCTGGAGCAACCCGTACTACGCGATGGCGGAGCTGACCATGAACCAGAATAGTAGCCAAGCGCACCCGGAGATCGCCGTTCTTCTCAGTATCGGCTCCCTAGTTGCCTCTGCACTTCTCTTGCTGGTTGTCACCCGGAAGCTCGCCCACGGCCCCAAAGAGATGAGCGCGTAGGTAAATAAAATGCCACTGGTAGAGATCAATCACCTGCGAAAAGAGTACGGCGACTTGGTGGCCGTGAAAAACCTCTCGCTGACACTCAATGAGGGCGAAATTTTTGGATTCATCGGCCCTAACGGTGCGGGCAAGACCACGACGATCAAGATTCTCGCCACGCTGCTCGATCCCTCAGCAGGAAGCGCAAAAGTGGACGGTATCGAGGTCTCTGAGAACCCGGAAGCGGTGCGTGCCAAGATCGGGTACATGCCCGATGCCTTTGGTGTCTACGATGACTTCAAGGTCTGGGAGTACTTAGATTTTTTCGCCGCCTCCTATCGCGTGCCCAAGGGAGATCGCCCCGGACTGATTGACTTGGTGCTCGATCTAACCAATCTCTCCGTCAAGAAAGACGCCTACGTGGAGTCGCTCTCCCGGGGGATGAAGCAGCGGCTCTGCCTAGCGCGGACACTGGTGCACAATCCTAAAGTGCTGCTTCTGGACGAACCCGCGTCCGGCCTCGATCCTCGGGCGCGCATCGAGATCAAGGAGCTCCTCAAAGAGCTACGCAACATGGGCAAGACAATCATCGTCAGCTCGCATATTCTGCCGGAGCTCGCGGATTTTTGTACGTCGGTGGGCATTATCGAGCGCGGTGAGATGATCGCGGCGGGGCCCATTGACGAGCTGATGAAAAGTGTGTTTGGGGGGCGTGTTTTAGAGCTCCGTGTCCCGGATGCGGACCGTGCGCAGGCAATGGCGATCCTGCGCGATGTGGAGCATGTCCGCGAGGTCGCGCTGGTGAGCGAGATGATCCGCGTGGACTACAACGGCACACTCAACGATCAATCAGAAGTTCTGCTGGCGCTGATTCAAAACGGCGTCCGTGTGCAGACCTTCGCCGAGCAAGATACCGACCTGGAAGACATCTTCCTGCGTGTGACAAAGGGCCTGGTGGCATAAAATGGCATTTTCTCTCTCCTTTGAAAACCCGATTCTGACCAAAGAGCTACGCACCCGAATGCGCGGTGCTAAGGCGTTCTGGATCCTTCTTCTCTACCTTGGGTTGCTGTCCGTCATCCTGGGCGGCACCTACCTGAGCTGGCTGGTTAGTCAGGAGCAGCAAGGGGCCAACGCCACACAGTCCTACGACATGGGTCGGATGTTCTACGGCGTCATCTTCGCGGTGCAAGCGGCGCTCGTGGGCCTGATCACCCCGGCGCTGACATCGGGCGCACTCTCCATCGAGCGCGAGCAACGCACCTTCGAGGCGCTCTCAGTGAGCCCGTTGCCGCGTCGTAGTATTATCGTGGGCAAGCTCGCCTCCGCTGTCGGCTTTGTCGGGCTGCTGCTGCTCTCGTCGTTGCCGCTGGTGGCGCTTTGTTTCTTGCTGGGGGGCGTCTCCCCGCAGGAAGTCTGTGCGGCCTACGTGCTACTCATGGCCTCGGCGTTTCTCTACGGTGCCACGGGGATCGCGTTTTCGTCGTTCGCTAAGAACACCACGAGCGCGACCGTGCTGACCTACGGCACCATTCTGGTTCTCTTTTTTAGCACTCTCCCGCTCTCGCTGATGGCGCTCAATCTCAGCACCGCAACGACCTACAGCTATGCCCATCCTTTCCTACTGGGCGTCAACCCCGTGGGCGCGATGGTGGCGGGAAGCCTCACGGAGAGCTACTTTGGCCTCGCGGTTCCAAGCTGGCTGGTGGGAATCACGGTCAATGGCCTGCTGGGGACGATCCTCACCATTGTGGCACTGCACCGAATCGAGTACCCTCGCTCCGACCGCTCTGGCCTCCTGCGTGGCTTGACCATGCTCTTCGTGGGATTGCTGGCGCTTCTTGGCTCCGGCGGCTCCGGGACGGTTGCAGGCACTGCAGTGGGTGTCGCGCTCCTGCCCCTGCTCTTTATCCCCCTCTTTGTCTCCGGCGAAGGCCTGGGTGCGAAACGCCTGCGCGAGCAACTTTTTCGCTTGAAAGAGGGCAATCCCGTCTCAGGCTTGCTCTTCGTGGCGGGCCTGGTTGTCTTGTCCGCGAGTCTGGTGCTCCTTGGTATCGCCTACATGCACCTAGCAACTCCTGAGCAGCAATGGCACACACGAACAGGCTTTTTACCACTGGCAGGCAAGGCGACCACGGTTGTTTTGAGTGCACTCTTTGGCTTTGGCACCCTGACCCTGTTGCTCTCGCAGAAGCTCAAGAACCGCTGGGGAACGATGGCGCTCTCGTTTGTGATCCTGGC
>JANNDD010000471.1:0-7706 GCA_031387365.1 Armatimonas sp.
CCACGTCCTCTGGAGAAAGTGCTTTACTTCGCAAGCTACATTGTCACTGATATTGACAAGCAGCGCATTAATGCGGGGATGGAGCAGTTCCGTCAGGCCATCGAGCAGGAAATCCAGCAGATCGAGGAAGACCGTGATGTCGCCATTATCGAGTGGCGTGAAGAGATCGCCCGTGAGATCGCGCTGGGCCGCCCTGTCAATCCGGAGCGGATGTACAACGAAGAGGGCGAAGAGCTAGAAGTTGAGCGCGTCCCGTACACGGAAGAAGAGATCGCGGATAAGTACAAGTATCTTGAGGATCGCATCCAGCAGGAAAAGAAAGACGCCGAGGAGCAGGCGTTGCTTCTGCGTGCTAGCCTAGATAGCCTGCCCAAGGTCGAGAAGAAGATGCTCGTGGCCGAGGACGACTGGCGCGCCATTGAGCGCCTTGTCGAGGTTGTCAGCCGCCGCGTGGACGAGAGCCTGGAAGATATTATTCTGGCAGGCCTTGGTGGTGCTGCGATCAAGAAGCTGCTTATGGAAATTGACCTTGAGTCGCTCCAGCGCCAGCTCAAAAAAGAGATTGAGGAGACGCAAGGCCCCAAGCGGCTACGTGCCATCAAGCGCAT
Source organism: Armatimonas sp. (assembly GCA_031387365.1). Classification (GTDB taxonomy): domain Bacteria; phylum Armatimonadota; class Armatimonadia; order Armatimonadales; family Armatimonadaceae; genus Armatimonas. Next base: position 609 of record JANNDD010000471.1, read on the forward strand.
CGAGGTGGTCAACGCCTTTATTGACTCCAAGAGCCGCCCCGAGTGGATGATTCTGGATGCCGTTCCGGTGATCTCGCCCGAGCTGCGCCCGATGGTTCAGCTCGACGGAGGCCGCTTTGCGACCTCGGATCTCAATGATCTCTACCGCCGCATTATCAACCGTAACAATCGCCTGAAGAAAATCCAGGAGATTCGTGCTCCGGAGAGCATTGTCAACCACGAAAAGCGGCTTTTGCAAGAGGCCGTGGATGCGCTGATTGACAACGGTCGTCGGACTCGCCCTGTGACGGGAAGTAATGGACGTGCACTGAAATCGCTCTCGGACATGCTCAAGGGCAAAGAGGGCCGCTTCCGCAAGAACTTGCTGGGCAAGCGTGTGGACTACTCCGGTCGCTCCGTGATCGTGGTCGGGCCGGACCTGCACCTTCATGAGTGTGGTCTGCCCAAAGAGATGGCGCTGGAGCTCTTCAAGCCGTTTGTGATGAAGACTCTTGTGGAGCGTGGCTTCACCAGCAACATCAAGACCGCCAAGCGCATGATCGAGCGAATGCGTCCCGAGGTCTGGGATGCGCTAGAGGAAGTCATTAAAGAGCACCCGGTGATGCTCAACCGTGCGCCCACCCTCCACCGTCTGGGAATCCAGGCGTTTGAGCCTAAGCTTGTGGACGGTAAGGCCATTCAGCTTCACCCACTGGTCTGTAAAGCATTCAACGCGGACTTTGATGGCGACCAGATGGCCGTCCATATCCCGCTGTCGTCGTCGGCGCAGGCCGAGGCGCGTATCTTGATGCTCTCGACCCACAACTTGTTCTCACCTGCCGACGGCTCCCCGATTGTCTCGCCGCAGCAGGACATCGTTCTGGGAGCGTTCTTCCTGACGATGGACAAGCAGACCGAGACGCCGATCAGCGGCGACATGCAGGAGCACATCGGTCGGGTTGTGGCAACCGACATTATTGATAAGAGCACCGGCGCGGTTCTTGTGAAGGCGGGGCGCTACTTTGGCCCTGATACGGCAGCGGCTATCGTGGCGGCACCAGAGAACTTCGCTCCGATGATGCTGGGCGCAACCCACGCCCCGTTTGCGGGGGCAGTGGATGCGATTCAGGCCTATGATAATGGTTTACTGGATCTGCACGACTATATCTCCGTGCGACTCAAGCGGGGTGAGGGGCTGACGGCAATTACCGTAGGTCGCCTGATCTTCAATGAGATCGTCCCTGAGGCGGTGCAGTTTGTGAATGCCGCACTAGACAAAAAGACCATCACGAGCACGATTGCGGCGGTCTATCAGAAGTGTGGGCACGAGCGGACGATTCAGTTCCTCGACGATCTGAAGGCAATTGGCTTCAAGTGGGCGACCAAGGGAGGGATCTCCTTCTCGCTCACCGACATGAAGTCGCCGGAGAGCCGGGCGCGTATTCTTAAAGCCACGGAAGACGCGGTTATTAAGACCAATACCCAGTACCGTCGTGGCGTGATCTCGCCCGCCGAGCGTAAGCAGAAAGTGCTGACGCTCTGGACGGATGCGACGACGCTAATTGGTGATGAGATTGTGAAGGCTATCGAGCCGTTTAACCCGATCTCGATTATCACTACCAGTGGTGCTCGTGGTTCAAAAAAGCAGATCTCGCAGCTCTCAGGGATGCGCGGTCTGATGGCCGACCCCTTTGGGAATATCATTGACTCGCTTCCGGTGAAGTCAAACTTCCATGAGGGGCTGACGACGCTGGAGTACTTCGTGACTACGCACGGAGCCCGAAAGGGACTGGCAGACACCGCGCTTCGAACTGCAGACGCTGGGTACCTCACTCGCCGTCTTGTAGACGTGGCGCAGGACGTGATCATTCGTGAGATTGACTGCGGCACCGAAAATGGGATCTTCGTCGGGGAGATCGCGGATGGTAAAGATGTCATCGAGTATCTCTGGGAGCGCCTCAAGGGCCGAACATCGCTTGAGGATATCCATCATCCGGAGACCGGCGAACTTCTTATCAGCAAGGGGTCTATCTTTACGGATCGGCTCTCCGAGAGTGTGGGCAAGTGCGGTGTCAAGCGTATCGGGTTGCGCTCGGTACTGACGTGTGAATCTCGTCAGGGAGTCTGTGCGACGTGTTACGGCAAGGATCTGGCGATTGGTAAGCTGGTGGAGATCGGGGTTGCGGTGGGAATCATCGCGGCGCAGTCCATTGGAGAGCCGGGCACCCAGCTGACGATGCGAACCTTCCACACGGGAGGGGTTGCCACTGCGCACTCCCTAACCGGTGTGGCGGGAACCAAACGTCAGCGCACTCAGAACCTGGAGACCCTCTTCCGCGATCAGCAGAGCGGCCATATCTCTCTCGACACCGAGGCGGGCACCGAGCGCGAAAAAGCGCGTCAGGTACAGGCTCTACTGAAGGTGGCCGAGGAGCAAGTGGGTGGTCTTCTGCGTGTTGTCGAGCTCTTCGAGGCACGAAAGCCCAAGGGCCAGGCGATTATCTCCGAGTTTGGTGGCACGGTGGCAGGCGTCCCAATGGAAGGTCTGCGCAAAGTCGTCATTCACTCACCCCTCAAGGTGGGAGAAGACAACAAGCCGCTCACCAGCCAGGTTGCCGCGATTGCCATTGTCAATCCCTCAACCGGCGAGGAGATCGTCCCCGCTGGCAAGGAGCAGCTGACGGATCGCGATCTTCGCAAGATCCGCGAGGCTGGTATCGAGAGCATCCTAGTCCGCAAAGAGATCGTCGTACCTTACCGTGGGGAGCTCAAGGTCCAGGAAGGCGATGTCATCGAGCCCGGTGACCGCCTGACAGATGGCCCGCTGGATCCGCAGAAAGTTCTGGAGCTCCAGGGTCTGCGCGGGATCCAGGAGTATCTGGTTCGTGAGGTACAAAAGGTCTACAAGCAGCAAGGTGTGGATATCAACGACAAGCATATCGAGGTGATCGTCCGCCAGATGCTCAAGAAGCGCAAGCTCGTGGAGCCGGGCAACAGCGAGTACCTGCACGGTCAGCTTGTGGATCGCTTCCAGATCGAGGATGTCAATCGCAAGATCGAGAAGCGTGAACAGGAAGCCGGAGTGGTTGGTAAGCCTGCCACCTCGATTCCTGTGCTGCTTGGAATCACGGAGGCTTCACTGGCGACGGAGTCCTTCCTGTCGGCAGCGAGCTTCCAGAAAACAACCCGCGTTCTCACTGAGGCAGCGGTTCGTGGAAAGCGTGACCACCTAGTCGGCTTGAAGGAAAACGTCATCATCGGGCGTCTGATTCCTGCCGGAACCGGGCTGGCGCAGTACCGTGCACTGGAAGTGACCAGTGCCGATGGCAGCGCGATTGGGCTGCTTGAGGTTCCTGACTCTCTTCTCGGTGGCGGGACAGAGAGCCCCGCACCGCGAGCAGTACGCGGTCTGGACGATGCCCGCCAGCTTCTCGGAGGAGATCTGGGCGGCGCGACTGAGACAGCCAAAGAACTCGCGTAGCGGGTTTATGATAGGATACGCCCCGCTCCCAGGAACAATTCCTGGGAGTGAGACGGAAAGGATTTGTAGATGATTCTGAATTTGACTGTTGCACTGCTTGTTGGTATGGCACCCGTACAGGCGGCTAAGAAGCCCTCTGTTAAGCCCGCTAAAGTAGTGGCAATGCCTTCAAATGTGGTTGCCCGTTACAACGGCGTGGATATTACCATTGGTGCACTAAAGGCTCAGCTTAACGCGACTATGGCACGCAAAGTGGTTCCTGATTTGATTCAGCAGATTGTCATTGAAAAGCTTGCCAAGACTGCCGGTGTGACAGTTGCTCCCGCTGAGCTTGCGGCAAAAGTCAAAGAAGAAAAAGCGAAGATTGTCGGACAGATGGCACAGAACGGGGCGATGATGGAGTTCAGCCAGATCACCCGTGAGTTTGGTCTGACCGAAGCGGAAGTGACGCAGACTGTTCGGCTGAACCTTCTGGCTCGCAAGGCATTTGAAAAGTCCATTGCCAAGGACGTTCGTGGCCTCGACGGGCAGCTTAAACTTGCCCATATTCTTCTTGCCACTGTTCCGCTTGCCCCTAGTGCGGAAGCCCAACAACCCCTCACCCCTGAGCTTCAGAAGAAGAGGGAAGAAGATCAGAAGGTACGTATTGATCAGATGCTCGTGGATATCAACGCGGGTAAGCTCAAGTTTGAGGATGCAGCCAAGCAGTTCTCTGATGATAAAGGCAGTGGCGCACAGGGAGGGGATCTTCCCTGGGCAAGCAAAGGAACCTTTGTCCCGGAGTTTGAGACTGCCGCTTTTGCGCTCCAGAAGCCTGGGGATATCTCGGCTCCCATAAAAAGTCAGTTCGGCTGGCACATTATTAAGCTTGTCCAAAAAGGCGTGAATGCGAGCCCCGCGGAGAAGGCAAAATTTAAGAAAGAGCAGATTGATCTGCGTGTTAATCAGCCCAACGCCGTGCAGCAGTGGCTGGGTGGTATGGCACGCGGTGCGAAGATCACGTTCAACACAAGCACCAAGCTCTTCAAATAGTGTCTATTGGCACAAAACGGCCCCGTGACAAAAAACTTGTCGCGGGGCCGTTTTTTATTTTTTAGTAACCCGTGGGCTATTTGATAGCGTCGAGTTCCTTGAGCTGCTTGTCAACCATTTCGATTGTCTTCTGTGCCGTGAGCTTGCGGCTGATCAGCCCGGCTTTGGTGACGGTTTTGGTCTTGGCGGCATCATCTAGCTTCTCAAAAGCGCCCTTGCAGTTCACACAGCAGAAAAGGACTTTCTTGCCATTGAATTCCACGGACTCTGCCTTGGCCGGTGTCTTGAGAGCTTCGCCTTTCATAGCGCAGACCTGGACGGTGTTGCGGCCCTGGCCACCACCCGCACGCTGCTGTGCCGGCTTGGGGGCGGCATCCTGAGCAACGGCTGCGACGCCGAGACCGAAGGCAGCGATTGCTGCTAGAAACGTAAGTTTGGTCATGGTTATATTCCTTGTTTATTGGGGAGTGCCCCAAGGCATTGTACCCCACTCCGAGCAGGGATATAATCGCACTAGACGATGACACGCGGGCAACTGTTCACTCATAGAAAAGAAAAGGCATTATCACCTCTGGTAGAGGTGCGCCTCGGGCGGCGTACTAAGGTTCTGGCCCCGACACTGACCCCGGGTTGCCTCGTGGTTTTAGATCACCCTGATCTGGATGCTGTTGCGGCGCAGATGCTGCTGAGAGTGCGCCCATTTGCGGTTGTGAACTGCCAGCCCTTCGTGACAGGGCGCTATCCTAACCGTGGGCCGGGGGTGTTGCTGGATGCGGGAATTCCACTCTACGAAGCGCCCGACAGTGAGCTCTTTACGCTCCTGAAAGATGGCGAAAGACTTTCCTTTGAAGATGTGCGCCTGAAGCTGCTGGCTCCCATGACACGCACTCTGCTGGAGGAGAGGCTGACGGCGGCGCGGCAAAACCTAGACACTGAGCTTCAACACTTCGCTGAGAACACTCTCCAGTTCCTCCAGAAACCAGAGGAGCGAGCGCTCTTACTAGAGACTGGGGCGCTCCCTGCGCTCAAGACCAACCTGATGGGACGGCACGTGCTGGTCGTGGTGCGTGGCGAGGGCTACGAAGAGGATCTGGAGCGGCTCTCGTTCTACCTGCGTGAGCAAAAGCCTGTCGTGATCGCGGTAGACGGAGCGGCAGATGCGTTGCTGGCTCTAGGCGTGCGGCCTGAGCTCGTTCTGGGAGACATGGACTCGGTGAGCGACTCGGCGCTGCGCTGTGGTGCGGAGATTATTGTCCATGCCTACCCCGACGGCCGCGCCCCTGGCAGGGAGCGTGTCGAGGCGCTGGGCGTGCCTGTCACCCTCTTCCCCACGGCGGGAACCAGCGAAGATGCCGCGCTGCTTCTGGCCTACGAGAAAGGCGCGGATCTGATCGTGGCGGTCGGAACCCACTCCAACCTGGAAGATTTTCTGGACAAAGGCCGTGGCGGGATGGCGAGCACGTTTCTCGTGCGCCTGAAAGTGGGCAGCCGCCTGGTAGATGCACGTGGTGTCTCGCGGCTCTACAGTAACCGACGCTCCTCGATACCTCTGTTCTTCTTTTTGACCCTCTCTGCACTTTTCCCAGTGATTGTTCTTGCGGCCAGCACTCCTTGGGGCCAGAATGCCTGGAAACTAGTCAGCTTCTGGGTGCGTTCTCTCTTTCGGTAAGCACGTGGTAAACACAATGACATTTATCTTCGATCATGTTGCGCAGGTTGTCCCCGATATCGCCGAGGCAGTGGCCTGGTACGAGGAACATGTTGGGGCGACGGTACTCTACCAGGACGTGAGCTGGGCATTTATGGAAGCGGGCGGGGCACGGCTGGCCTTTGTGGTCAAAGACCAGCACCCCAATCACCTCGCCTGGCGCGTCTCTGGCGAGGAGCTTGAGACACTCGCCGCAAAATACGGCAAAGAGATCAAGACCCATCGCGACAACACCCGCTCGTTTTATCTTGAAGCGCCGGGGGGGACGCACATCGAGATCATCCACTGGCCCGAAATTACGTCGTAAGGCCCCAGCGGTTGTCGAAGAATCCTGCTTCCAGCACGCCACTCATGCCTTCTGTGAGCATTTTGGGGCCAAAGACGCACCAGTCGGGGTAGGGGGTGCCGGACGTGAAGTAGGGCACGCGCTCGGTGAGACGCAGACCGGGGAGCCCCGTTCCGCCAATCGCACCGATCAGCCCGAGCGCCGAGTCCGGGCGTGGGTAGACGAAGAGGCAGGCGAGATCGGGTTGACGGAGGGCTTTGCTCTTATTGCCAAAGATAATGCCGTCGCGGCGCACCTGAATTGGGCATTTTCCCAGAAGCTGCTTCCAGAGTCGGTTGGTATCCGCGTTGCCGTAGAGGATCACACTGCGATCCCGCTCGCGTTTTGTGTCGAACTCGGTGTCGGGGAGCAGATCGGGCGAAGCATTACCCCGGTAGAGAAATTGCTCGGCATCGAAGCGGGCTTTGGCGTAGCTCCAGGCGTTCTCCTCGGGCGTGCCCGCCGTGCCATAGACCAGCACGAAGCGCTGGGTGAAGGCCTGCTTAAACGGCCCGGAGCGGCGTGCATTTTTCTCCGTGGCCGGGACAGGCTTGCGGGCAGGTTTCCACTGCC
>JANNDD010000141.1:0-8171 GCA_031387365.1 Armatimonas sp.
GAGGGCATGGGGTTTCAGAACTTCTTTGCCAATAGCGCCGTCTGCTCCCCGACCCGTGCCGCTTTGCTAACGGGCTGCTACCCGGATCGTGTGGGTGTGCCGGGAGTGGTTCGCGACGAGAACCCGGAGAACTCCTGGGGGTATCTCGCGCCAAGTGCGCGGCTACTGCCCCAGGTGCTCAAGCCCGCGGGCTACCACACGGCGCTGATTGGCAAGTGGCACCTAGGAACCAGCTCGCCCAACACCCCCACCGAGCGGGGCTTCGACTACTTCCATGGCTTCCTGGGCGACATGATGGACGACTACTGGACGCACCGGCGCAACGGCCAGAACTACATGCGACGCAACCAGGAGGTCATTGATCCCAAAGGCCATGCCACGGATCTCTTTACGGACTGGGCCTGCCAGTATCTGACGGAGCGGGCGAAGGCAAAGCGGCCCTTCTTCCTCTACCTCGCCTACAACGCCCCCCACGACCCGATCCAGCCGCCGCCCGAGTGGCTGGAGAAAGTAAAGCAGCGCGAGCCGGGGATGAGCGAGAAACGCGCCAAGCTGGTGGCGCTGATCGAGCACATGGATGCGGGGGTCGGGCAAGTGCTCGACACGCTGGAGCGCACCGGGCTCGCAAAAGACACCCTCGTTCTCTTCACGTCGGACAATGGTGGCGTGCTGGCCAACGGGGCTAATAACGGCCCGTGGCGTAGCGAAAAAGGCCACATGTACGAGGGCGGCCTGCGCGTCCCCGGAGCGGCGCGCTGGCCCGGCGTGATCGCCCCTGGCACCACCACCGAGCGCACGACCCTGACCATGGATCTCTTCGCCACGGCTTGTTCGGTGGCGGGCGTGCCGCCGCCACCTGGCATTGATGGCACGAGCTTCTTGCCCACGCTGCGCGGTGAGCCCGAGCCCTCCGATAATCGGGATCACTACTTTGTCCGTCGTGAGGGCGGCGTGGCCTACGGGGGGAAGACCATCGAGGCACTGCGCCGAGGAGACTGGAAGCTGCTGCAGGACAGTCCGTTTGCACCACAAGAACTCTATAACCTCAAAACAGACCCGCTGGAGACAACTAACCTCGCCCTGCAAAATAAAGTCGTGTTCCAGGAGCTCGCCGCCGGACTCAGGCGGCAGATTCAGCAGGGAGCCACCGTTCCCTGGCAGCGGCTGGAGCCACCAAAATGAACCACGCGAAACTGGTTGTTGCCCTCCTCGTCCTCCTACCTTTTGTCTCCCCCTGCCTGGCGGGGGCTAGGGGGCAGGCTGTAGAGAAGCCCAATATTGTCTACATTCTGGCCGATGACCTAGGCTACGGGGATGTACAGTGCCTCAACCCTAGCCGTGGCAAGATCAAGACCCCGGAGCTGGATAAGCTTGCGGCGCAGGGGATGATTTTCACCGATGCACACGGGGGCTCGTCGGTGTGCACGCCCACGCGCTACGGCCTGCTCACGGGGCGCTATGCCTGGCGAACCCACTTGCAGAGCGGCGTGCTGGACGGCACCGATGACCCGCCCCTGATCGCTGCCGGGCGACTGACCGTGCCCGCGTTTCTCAAGCAACAGGGCTACACCACGGCGGTCATTGGCAAGTGGCACCTGGGCTTTACGTCAACTCTCCCCGAGGGCGTCACGGCCTCAGCGCAGAAGAAAGCCGGGTTGCCGGTGGGCGCGCGGATCCTCGACGGCCCGACCACACGCGGCTTTGACTATTTCTGGGGCTGCTCCAACGCCCGCACGATGTCTGGTCTGATCGAGAACGACAAGGTGATCGAGAACATCCAGCCCCTCACGATGCTCCCACGCCTCGGGCAGCAGGCCGTGCGCTATGTCAATGAGTACGCGGGCGCGGCCAAAGCGGGCAAGCCGTTCTTTCTCTATGTCCCGCTGACATCGCCGCACACCCCGATTGTGCCCACCAAGGAGTGGAAAGGCAAGAGCGGCCTAGGCGACTACGGCGACTTCGTGATGCAGACTGATGCGGTGGTGGGCGATGTTCTGGCGGCGCTGGAGAAGAACGGGCTGGCAAAAAATACGCTGGTGGTCTTCACGAGCGACAACGGCTGTTCCCCGGCGGCGGGTACGGAGAAGCTGGAGGCGCAGGGGCACTTCGCCAGCGCCCAGTACCGGGGGTACAAGGCCGACATCTGGGACGGCGGTCACCGTGTCCCGTTTTTGGTGCGCTGGCCGGGCAAGGTTAAGCCGGGCTCACAGAGCGCGCAGCTGATCTGCCACACGGATCTCATGGCCACCTGCGCGGAGCTTCTGGGCGTTACTCTCCCCGAGACCGCGGCAGAGGATAGCATCAGCTGGCTTCCGGTGCTACGGGGCAGTGGCAAAGGTGCGCCCCGTGAGAGTATTGTCCACCACTCGATCCACGGTAAGTTCGCGATCCGGCAGGGAAACTGGAAGCTGGCGCTCTGCTCCGGCTCCGGTGGCTGGAGTAAGCCTGGTGATCCCGAGGCGACCAAGAGTGGACTGCCTGCCGTGCAGCTCTATGACCTCGGCAACGATATCGCCGAGACCAAGAACCTAGCCGCTGAGCGGCCTGAGGTTGTGGAGCGGCTCACAAAGCTTCTGGAGCGTATGGTGGCGGAGGGGCGTAGCACGCCGGGGACAAAGCAAGTCAACGATGTCTCCATCATGTTCCAGAAGTCCAAGGCGGGAAAGAAAGCGAAGAAATGAGCAGCATTTCCCAGCTTGGGTTTTCATTTTTTGTAAAACAAAGCTTGACATTGATCCCTATTTGGTTTACACTTCGACGAAATGCCATCGCCACCTGCCTATCTTCGTGTCAAGGAGCAGCTTCTTCGTGATCTGTCTGACTTGAGTGCGTCTGCGTCTTGGCCGACGGAGAGTGGGCTTCAGGAGCGCTACCAGGTCAGCCGTCCGACGATCAGTAAGGCGCTGACGGCACTGGTGGCCGAGGGTGTTTTGGCGCGAGTGCCAGGCCGTCGTGGGTTTGTTGTGGTCCGTCCCTCACAAGAGACACCTCAGCCCCTACGAATTGGCCATGTGGCGGTGGTCAATACCTCCGGGCCAAGTGCGCTTTTCCAACTCCAGCAGTACGTCGGGCAAGGCGTGCGCGTCGCGGCGGAGCGCCAAGGCTACCGGGTGGTGAGTGCGGCCTCAGGGCAAAGCATCACGGGGGAGCGTGCTGCCGTGGACGATCTCCTCGCCGCCGGGGTGCAGGGGCTGGTTATCTCCTCGATTCCGCGCTCGTTTGACGAGCAAGACACCGACTACCTGATCCATGAGGATCTGGGGGTTCCCGTGGTCGTGACGGGCATGGTGCCACAAGGGAACCCGCACAACGCCGTGATCTTCGACAACCGGCAGCTTTGCTACGACGTCACAAGCTGGCTCATGGTGCAGGGACACCGGCGCATTGGCATCCTCACCCGCACGACAGAGTCCTATCACTTGCCCCTGCGTGAGCGGCTTAGGGGCTACGAGGACGCGCACCGTGACCTCTCCTTGCCGCTAGACCCCGCGCTGGTTCTGACACTTCCGCCGACGGTGGAGCAATGGGATCGCAATGCCTGTCTGCACACCACTCTGGAGCTCCTGCTCGACCGCTGGCTCGCCCTGCCCGAGCGCCCCACTGCGTTGATTGCACTGGAGGATCTCGTGGCAATTGAGCTGATTGAGCTTCTCCAGCAGCGGGGGATCCGTGTCCCTGAGGAGATTACCGTCTTTGGTTTCGACAATCTGGAGATCGGGCGACACTTTCAGCCCGCTTTCCCTACCACCCAGCCCGACTTTCAGCGCATGGGAGAGCTGGCTTGCAACGTACTTCTGAGCGGAATCGCATCGGGGGAGCTTCCTCCGCGGACCTATGTTCTGCCGGTGCCACTTTTACTCCGAGGCACACCGCCGTAAATCCCAATAAACGGCACTAAAAAACAACAGTGAGGTTTTAATATGTTTAAATCAGATCAAAAACGATCAGCCTTCACGCTCATCGAGCTACTTGTGGTGATCGCGATCATCGCGATTCTCGCCGCCATTCTCTTTCCCGTCTTTGCCCAGGCACGTGATAAAGCCCGCCAGACTGCCTGTCTCTCTAACCTGAAGCAAGTAGGTACGGCGCTGATGATGTACGTCCAAGACTACGACGAGACATTTCCGGCGGCACCGTATAACCTGATCATCACCGATCCGCTCTTTGTCGCTCCCAGCAACTGGGCCTGGTCGCTGTGGGTGCCTAAGATCGAGCCCTACGTGAAAAACTACGGCGTCTTTGTCTGCCCTAATGCCCCAAATACAGCAAGATATACGCGCGGACCCGCCAATAACCGTCGCCTTATTCACCTTGCCTACAACGAGTACATCCTCAATGGGGATCGCGGGTTCGCCTCGCTCGCGGCTCTGAGTAGCTCCAATAATGGCGTCGCAGACATTGCCGTGATCACGGAGTCCTCCTTCGCGGGTGTTTTTCAGGACTGGAATGACACCGGAATCGCGGTTCCTAGCAAGCCACAGCCCTTTGGTCTCTACCGGCTTTTCTGCGCTAATGGAGCCGGGGCAACCGATGCGGCCTGCATTGGTCGCCACACGGACCGTGGGGTTAATATTGTCTTCGCCGACTGTCATGCCAAGTTCACCCCCGGAGGGCGCATACAAGGCGGCACTGCACACCCTCGTGGTGAGTATCCCATCATTAACCCCAACTCAAGAAACTACTTCCAGTAGCAGAGACTGAGTTTTCTACCTCTGGGTTGATTTTTTGTAAAACATAAATTGACATAAATCTTTTTTTGTTTTACAATTATGAAATCTGGAGGTAGAGAATCTTGAAACGTATTTTTGTTACAGCTGCTGTCTTCCTGCTCGCGGGGCTTGCCGTCCACGCCGACGAGCCACAGAAGACGGGCTGGCTGCTGACGGAAGCCGAGAGGGCCTATGTCCTCAAGCCCGAGCACGAGCGGCGGCCCGGAGTAGCTCAGGCCCGGTGGATGTGCTTCTCGTGGGCGATAGCATCACGCAGCAGTGGGGGAGCCCGCTGGACAAAGGCATCCTCGATGCCGCTTGGAAAAAGCACTTCGGTGGCCACAAAACCCTCAACATCGGAATCGGCGGCGACAAGGGAATTCAGCCGCGCCTGATCGTCGTGATGATCGGCAACAACAACATGTTCTTCACCGCCGAGACCGGTATCGAAGCCGCTGCCAAGGGCGTGACGGCGTGCGTGGAGAACGTCCGGGCAAAAGTTCCCCAAGGCCGAAGTGATTGTTGCCAAGATCCTGCCCGCCCACGCGCCCGGCAATAACTTCTACGAGGACATTAAAAAGACCAACGCCAACGGGACGATCAAGCCCGCGCTCTTCAAGCCCGATAACATCCACCTCTCGCTAGAAGGCTACAAGGTCTATGCGGAGCGCTTGAAGCCACTTATAGAGCGAATACGAAAAGTTAAGCCCACAGAACTACTTTCCTACTTGGAAGGTTTGTAAAACGATTGGCACTGGTCTTAGCGGCTTTGTTTAGCGGCGACGATCTTATTGCGCTCTGCGGTGAGCCGTGCGACAATTTCCGGGTGCTTGGCGTAGAGGTTGGTGGTCTCCGCGCGGTCTGTGGCGAGGTTATAGAGCTGGCCCTCAGGCTCACCGGGAGTGGGCTTGAGCTTGTTGGGTTTCGTGAAGCCTCCAGAGCCGAGCTGGTTGATGAGCTTCCAGTCTCCTGAACGGATGAGCATCGCATCGGTGCTCCCCGCTTGCATCACAATCGGGCTACGGGCAGGCTGTTTCTTGCCCTTCAAAGTGGGCAGGAAGCTGACACTGTCGGGGCCAGTGCCTTCGGGGAGCGGGAAGCCACAGAGCTCCGCAAGCGTGGCGAGAAAATCGGTGAAGCAGAGAGTGTGCGAGCTGACGGCTCCGGCTTTCACCTGCCCCGGCCAGCGGACGATAAAGGGCATGCGGTGCCCCGCTTCCCAGACATCGGACTTCATGCCGTGTAGGCCACCCGTGGCATCGTGGTCGAGGCGTGTTGTGTCCTCGGGATACCAGACGGGGCCATTGTCTGACGTGAAGAATACCAGCGTGTCTTTCGTCATCCCCGCTTCCTCCAGCGCGGCCAAAACGCGGCCTGTCTCCGCGTCCACCATTTGCACAAAATCCCCGTAGAGCCCCGCGCCGCTCTTGCCCAGAAACTCCGTGCTGGGAAGCCATGGGGTGTGCGGCGCGGTGATCGCAAGATACAGAAAGAGTGGCTGGGCTTTGCCCTTATGGCCTCGAATGAGCCCCACGGCCTCGTCGGTGAGGTGCGTGAGGACATCGGGGTGGCCGTAGTCGGGCGCGATTCCCCCCTCCCGCAGAAACGCCCCCTGGATCGGCGACCAGCCGTCGGTGCTGCGAGCCGCAACATGCCCGGTCGGGGGCTCGACGGCTCGATCGCCGCGAATCCAGAAGTACGGGGGAATGTCCGTCGAGGCACGGGTGCCAAAAAACGTATCAAAGCCGTGGCTGATCGGGCCTCCTGGAAGCGGCTTGTCGTAGCCACTCTCTTGAAAGCCAAGATGCCACTTACCGACCATCGCGGTCTGATAACCCTGGGACTTGAGCAGAGACGCAATCGTCACCTCCCCCTCGCGAATCAGCGGCTGTGTGGGCCACTTGGTAGTGTCCGTGCGGAACGGATAGCGCCCCGTGAGAAGGCCGTAGCGCGACGGATGACACAGCGATCCTGGCGCATGGGCATCGGTGAAGCGCATTCCCTCGCGTGCCAGCCGGTCAATGTGGGGTGTCGCAATCTTCGACTTAGGATTGAAACACTGCGGGTCGCCGTAGCCCATGTCGTCGGCGAGAATCACAAGAATATGGGGTTTCATTACTGATGAGGATTGTAGCATGCTACAATGAAAACACGATGACAGATGTGTGTAATGATGCGCCCGTGACACCGCATGAGGAGTATTTCTTCGATCTCAATGGTTTTGTGATTCTCAGAAATGTGCTCACCCTAGAGCACGTGGCAGAGCTGAACACGATCCTAGATGCGATAAAAACACTCCAGCCGCCGCTGGCTCCGGGCGAGTGGTACGGGGGTGTCCATGCCCACAGCTACGGTGGGGCGGAGGGCATTAACCTCCAGCAGATCTACGAAGCGGGTGAGCCTTTTGAGAGTCTGATTGATTATCCGGGCTGGTTTGCCAAAGTCAAGCACTTTGTCGGCGGTGAGGGCACTTTTGATTGGCATCATGGACCGCTCTTTATTGACGAGAACTTCGCCAATCTCCGTGGTCCCGGCGAGGCCATTGGGATTCACTCCGGCGGCTCCGATGGTGTCACACGCTGTCAGTTTCGCTACGAGAACGGGCGTTTCCACTGTGGGCAGATCAATATTCTGATGGCTCTGAGCGATATTGGCCCCGGCGATGGTGCAACCATGGTGATTCCGTCCAGCCATAAAGCAAACTTTCCTCACCCGGATCGGGAAAAACACCAGATGAAAGGCGGCGAGGTGCGCTCCGCCGATGGTATGGAGGGCGCGATTGAGGTGCATCTCAACGCGGGTGATGCCCTTCTCTTTGTAGACGCCATCGCGCATGGCTCCGCCAAGCGCATTAATCCTGGTGAGCGCCGCATCGTGGTCTATCGCTACGGCCCCTCGTGGGGGAACTTTCGCCACCCGTACCAAGTCTCCCCCGAGTTTCTCGCACGCCTCACCCCACGGCAGCGCAATATCGCCTGCCCCCAGCCCGCGCTGCCGCGCACACCCAACCGCCTATGAAACGCAAAAGCTTAAACAGCAAACTCAATATCGCCTTTATCGGCTCGGGCGGCTGGATCGCCCAGCAGCCCTACAAGCAAGGGTGCTCCGAGGAAAACCTCGTTGCCTTCTGCGACGTCGACCGCAACCAGTGCGCGGAGAACATGAAAAACTGGCGCACCAACCAGCCCTTCTTCGACGACTTCCGGGTGATGCTGGATAAAATGCACAAAGAGATTGATGCCGTGGTGGTCTCTACACCCGATCACACGCACTTCGCCGCGACGCAGATGGCGATGGAGCGTGGCATTCATGTCTACACGCAGAAGCCGCTTGCCCACAACCTCTGGCAGTGCCGCACGCTGGCTAAGTCCAAGGAGCGCTACAAGGTTGTCACGCAGATGGGGAATCAAGGCCACGCCGATGATGGGATCCGCAACTCCGTCGAAGCCGTACGCGCCGGGG
>JANNDD010000472.1:0-2294 GCA_031387365.1 Armatimonas sp.
AGCACGGCGAGTAGGGTGGGATAAAAATTGATTTTCATTGTAAGAATACTCCTGTGGCCCGACGAAGTCGGGCCACGTCAGCTGATAGTGAGTGGGCTACCAGATTAGTTAACCCGCTTGCGGGTTTTGTCGTCAATCTGATCTCCTGTAAGACCATCGGCGACTTTCTCCGTTATGCCACGGGTATCTCGGGAGCCATCTGCATTACGGCCACCGGTCTGAATACCGGGGATACCGTTGTCAATGACAGGAGGCAGGCCCTCTATGGACTTACCCGTCTTGTCGTCCACTCGGTTATCGGTCAAGGCATCGGCTGCCTTTTCTGCCAGGCCACGGGTATCACGCGTGCCATCCGCCGCATAGCCACCGGTCTGAATACCCGCAGCAGGGTTATAAAGCACGGGGTTCCTCAGATCGTCATTGACAGGCACTATCACATCGTCGTTGGTGGTAATCACTTGATCGTCATCGTCCACTTTGTCCACGGCTGCGACCGCAATTCCACTGCTCGCTGCGCCCGTCACCCCTCCGATCACGGCTCCCAGAATGGTGCCTAGGGGCCCTACGGCTGAGCCTGCCACGGCTCCGACAACGGCTCCTCCTGCTCCGCCGAGCTTTGCGCCCTTTTTGGCATCAGTTTCACCATCGGGATTAATGTGCTGTCCATCTACGGTCTCGTTGTTGTTATTGCTTGACATTGAATTTCCTTTTAGCTCGATTTCCTATCGTAGTTAGTTTTCACGTTGTCAAGCGTATGCAAAAGAGAGGTTTGCTGGTTCCAGGTTTTTTTTGTATAGACTTTGTTTGCCCACACTCTTGACAGCGAGTAAGACATGCATCACACTGATAAAAATGATCTCTTGCTCCTCCCTTTTTGGGGAGCTGGGCTATGTTATTTTGCCTGTAGTTGCAGTGCTCTGCCCGCGATTCTCAAACAGCTATTGCTGTCTGGAAAGCAGGCGTAGGAATTGGCTCGCTCCAAGGTAGTTGCCTCATCCGAGCACCATGGTTATCTTGGGCTACCTGGTCATCTTGGGCTATCTCGAAAACTACACTAATATCGGGTATACCTAGAGCGATGACTATTCGCGCTCTGTTCTTCGGCCACTACCGCGATATCGTGCCCTCGGGCGAGTGTGAGCTGCTTCTCAGCACTCCCGCCACAGTTGCCGATGCCGCCGCCGCACTCGCCGCTTCGGAGCCGCGCCTTGCCGATATTCTGGGGCGTACGCGGGTTGCTGTCGGGGTGGACTTTGCAACGGCAGAGACTTCCCTCAAAGACGGCGACGAGCTGGCGTTTCTGCCCCCGATGAGCGGAGGGTAGCCAGAGCTATGGTCGTGTTGACGATGGAGCCGCTTCAGCCGCAGCAAGCCGTGGACGCGGTGATGACCGACGCCGACGGCGCGTACGTGCAGTTTGTGGGGGTGGTGCGGGATCACTCGAAGGGCCGGAGCGTGACGGGGCTGGAGTACCAGGTCTATGCCCCAATGGCGGTGGCGCAGCTGGAGAATCTCGTGGCTCAGGTCAAGACGCGCTGGGGGCTGGCCTGCGCGATTCTCCACCGCTACGGGTTTATTCCTGTAGGGGAGACCGCCGTTGTCGTCTGTGTCGCCAGTAGCCACCGCGCCGAGGCATTTGAGGCATGCCGCTGGGCGATTGACACATTAAAAAACGATGTGCCGATCTGGAAGAAAGAGTTCTGCCCCGATGGGACGTTCTGGATAGAGGGCGAGGAAGCAATCACCGCCCAATGAGCCTTGTTACGATTCGCCCGATGGTGGGAACGGATATTGAGACGGTCGCGCGGATCGAGCGGCAGTCGTTTACCAGCAACTGGACCACATCGGCGTGGATCAACGAGCTCTCCAACCCCTTTGCGATCTATCTGGTGGCCGAGCTCGAAGACCAGGTGGTGGGGCACTGCGGGTTTCACTTGGTCATGGACGAGGCCCATATCACGACGCTGGCTATCGCGGAGACGTGGCGCAACCAGAAGCTCGGGGAGCGCCTTTTGGTGGGCCTTCTCGAAGCCGCACAAGCCCGTGGCGCAACGTCAGCGACCCTGGAAGTGCGCCGTAGCAACGCCCCCGCGCAGCACCTCTACCAGAAGTACGGCTTTTCCTGGGAAGGCACCCGCAAAGGCTACTACGACGGCGAAGACGGCGACATTCTCTGGGTGCGCCACATGGAAGACCAAGCCTGGAAAAAACGCTTCACCGAGAACCGGACCAGGCTAATGGCATCCGCCACGCGCTGAAAGTCGCCACTCCATCGGTCATTTTGTAGGCTTTAT
>JANNDD010000158.1:0-3642 GCA_031387365.1 Armatimonas sp.
TGGACACTCCGGTGCCACCTGCAACGCTCACCGACAACTCTGAGATCATTTACTCGGTTCAGGAGAGGCTGGTGGCAGCTTGAAAGAGAGCATCCCTGCCGAGACCGTTTACGATGGCCCCTGGCACTATCAGGGCTATCACGGTGTCAGATCGGTCTGCTACCTACGGCTTTACCAGCCCAAGATACAGAGCGGGCAGCCCAAAGAACCCAGACCGGCCATAGCCATTTTCACCGAACTGGAAGAGAATTTGGGAACGTCGGTCACGAATCGAATCGAGGTGCTGGCAACTCTCGCCTGGGAGTTTCTGCAAAAGCCCGAGGCGGCCCCGGTCGTCATCGAGCACTACCCCAACCGGGGAGTGCACAACACCCACACAGATCGCTGGCAGTTTCCCGAGAGCTTCGACATTGTCGAGTTCGACAGAAAGCCAGACGGGAGCTTCGAGAAACCACGGTGGCGGAGAATCGCCCGTACCGAGGCCGAGAAGCTCATTGGGCAACCACTCCCAACCGCTGGGTAGTCAAACGACTACCTAGACAAAACTCACGGCCTGCACGATGACACGCGTCGACGTGCAGGCTCTTTTTATTCCAAAACTTACTTCCCCATGATGCAAGAATCACTACAATCTACTCAGGGCGGATCGCCCGAAAATGAGAATCAGCAATCCGATGTGGGCTATCCGCTACCAACACCCCTCATTTCATCGGCAAACCCTATCATTTCATCGGCAAACCCTACTAGCCAAGATGAAGAGTATCCCTTCGACGCACAAGAAATGATCGCTATCTATCAGAAGAGATTCGGTACCCCGCCGCCGCCTAAAGCCATCGAATCCATGGCCCACTGGAATCTGACCAACGCGGAGCGAGCCCAAGTTCTCTATGACATCAACCAGCTTGTGCGACTCCTGATGGACCAACTCAAACGTAGTGATACGGATGCGCTTAAGCCAAGCGACTCGCGCCAAGAAGCTCGCGATCCCTGCTGACGCCTGATCCTACGACGATCGTAAGCGCGTCCTTCGGTTCGTGCGTTGCGAGGGGATTGAGCATCGGGCAAATCAGATCTCTAGCTTTAAATCAGATCTCTAGCTTTAGGAGTTGGCCAGCTCTCCAGCTTTAAGAGCAGGCACGAGCGAAACTCCTTAATCTCAGGAGCTTGAATCTGCTATCGTACTTGTGCAACCTACCTGTAATTTTCGTATATGCCAAAATCTATACCCTGCAAATCGCAAGCAGAGCAAATCACTAAAAAGCCAACTCACACCAACATCTCATCAATTCACACCAACACCCCGTCAACACTTAATGGATCCGCACAGACTCGCTGCGTCCTCTACTGCCGGGTCTCTTCTAAAAAGCAAGTCACCGAGGGAGATGGACTTGGAAGCCAGGAGGTCTCCTGCCGAAACTACGCCAGGGTGCGCGGCTATGAGGTGCTGGACGTCTTCCGTGACGGAATAACCGGAGGAACCACCGTGCGCAAAGGTCTCCAGGAACTGCTCGCCTTCCTCGAAAAACAGCCTCCCGGTATCGTGGTCATCATCGATGATATCAAGCGATTTGCCCGCGATGTTGAACTCCACTTTGGACTCAAGCGCACCATCATCGAGAGCGGTGCGCGCCTAGAGAGTCCTCTTTTTCGGTTTGAGGATTCTCCTGAAGGCAAGTTCATCGAGACCATGATGGCTGCCCAAGCGGAGTTGGAGCGCAATCAGAACAAACGCCAGGTCGTCAGTCGGATGAAGGCACGACTGGAGCAGGGATTCTGGGTGTTTGCAGGGCCACCAGGTTACACCTACACGCGCCATCACCTCGCTAAGAAGATCCTGGTTCCTGACGAACATGCGCCCCTGATTCGAGAGACTCTGGAGGGGTTTGCATCGGGACGCTTTAACTCCATCGCCGATGTGGAGCGCTTCCTAATGGAGAGGGGTTTCTACGATCAGAATCAAACCTTCCGTGGCTCCCGGCTCACCCGCATCAAAATCATGCTCTCAAGTGTTGTCTACTCCGGTTGGATCGAATTCTTACCCTGGGGCATCACGCTCCGCAAGGGCTATCACAAGGGGCTCATCACCTACGAAACCTATGAACGTATTCAGGAGCGGCTGCATCAGCGCTCTACGCAGCAGACAGAATACGTCAAGCGCCATGTCTATCCGTTGCGCAGTCTTGTGCTTTGTGAAGGCTGTCAGCGCCGTCTGACGGCCAGTCGCTCTAAGGGCAGGCGGAGCAAATACT
The DNA here is from genome assembly GCA_031387365.1 of Armatimonas sp. Classification (GTDB taxonomy): domain Bacteria; phylum Armatimonadota; class Armatimonadia; order Armatimonadales; family Armatimonadaceae; genus Armatimonas. Next base: position 2,250 of record JANNDD010000158.1, read on the forward strand.
ACGATTACTATCACTGTCCCAACAATATGTGCTCTTTGTACGCCAAAGGGGTACCTCAACAGAAGATCGAGGACGATTTTGCGGATCTCTTGCGCCCACTGGAAATGACAAAGGAGCAGTTTGTTAGCGTTGCGGAATGTCTGAAAGGATTTAGCGAGTCCGACGCTGAAGCGAGGATTGCGATCCAAAGGCAGCTTCAGGAGGAGTTGAAGGACATCAATGGGCGAATCGGCGACCTCGTCGAGACGATTTCCAAGTCGCGCAATGAGATCGTGCTCCAGTCGCTAGAGAGCAAGGTAGAAGAGCTGGATAGCCAGCGGACGAAAATCCAGGTGCGCCTTCTTGAGGCTTCCGAGCACTCTACAATAGATGTTGGAAACCTACTTGAGCAAGTGGGTGGTCTACTTCAAAATCCGCTCCAGGCGTGGAAAAACAACGACCAAAAAGTACGCCATCTCGTTGCCAAGATCATGTTTCCCCATCCTGTCGTCTACAGTCGCGAAACGGGGTTTGGAACCCCTGAATTGTCGCTCCCATACCGTGTTTTCCGGCTATCTGAGGAGGGGAGGTCTAGTATGGTGGACCCTAGAAGACCTTTTTCAAACCCAGCGCTTATGGGTCAGGTAGTTGCGGAGTTGGTCAGGTGGAACCAGGTGCTTGATGGTTGTCGAGCGTGATGCTATCAATGAGACGGCTATCTCTACTATTGATGGGTGGTCCTCCTGAAGAGTGATTGACTTGCCAAAAGAATCATATCGTTGATATGATTAATATATCTCCAATCTATTTCATGATATAATTAAGCCATGCACTCACTCACTCTCGACTACCTCCGAAAGCAGAATATCACCCTCTCACTGGCCCAGAGCCTGCGCCAGGTGGGGGAGCTAAAAGGCCAGCACGATCTCTACGTCCAGCAGCGACCGGAGATACTGGAAAACCTGAAGCAGTCGGCCACCATCGAGAGCGTAGAGTCCTCCAACCGTATCGAGGGCATCGAGGCAGACCCCGAGCGCCTCAAAGAGCTGGTCAAGAGGGGCGGAGCACCTTCAGGCCGCTCAGAGCAGGAGATTGCAGGCTACCGTGATGTTCTGGCAACGATCCACACCAGTTTCGAGCACATCCCCGTCACGCCTGGTACCATCCTCCAGCTGCACCGTGATCTCTATCGGTTTGTGGGTGATGGCGATCGTGGCGGAGCCTGGAAAGCCAGCGACAACCTCATCGCGGAGACCAGAGCCAATGGTACCCGCGTGGTGTGCTTTGAGCCGACTCCTGCCTGGCAGACCCCCGAAGCGATGCGCCAGCTCTGCGATGGCTACCGGGAAGTGAAGGAAAGTGGCGAAGTCGATCCCCTTCTTCTAATCCCTGCCTTTGTGCTGGACTTCCTGTG
>JANNDD010000165.1:0-2086 GCA_031387365.1 Armatimonas sp.
ACCTTTCATTTGTTTGTCACAGATAACATCGAGTCTGGTTGATCCAAAGACTCCAGTGCAGGCAAGACCCGCTTCCTCGCCGGTAGACAGTAAAGACCGCTGGAGCCTGGTTTTCTCCGATGAGTTCAATGACACGACGATAGATCCTACCAAGTGGAACGTCGAGACCACGAGCCGTAAGCGACCCGATATCGTGGTGAAAGCAGACCCGGAACAGGCTGAGGAAAAGGACGGTAATGCCTCTATCTACTACCGGAAGTCCAAGACCGAGGACAACACCTACTTCGCCGGGCGCTTCAACTCAAAGGGGCACTTTGCGACGACCTACGGCTATCTGGAGGCTCGGATGCACCTCGTCAAGCCTGATGGCTACCAAGTGGCGTTCTGGATGATGCCGGATCAGGAAGGGCTGACCGCTCCCAAAGGCGTGACCGATGGCACCGCTAATGATGGGGCCGAGATTGACATTATCGAGGGCAATAAAGCGGGGGATACGTACTCGACGGGCCTCCACTGGGACGGCTACGCCAAGCCCGCGCATAAGTCTAATGGAGCCATGGTTAAGGCACCGGGGCTGCACACGCAGGAGTACCACACGATTGGCTTTGAGTGGTCTCCGACAGTGCTGAAGTTCTACTACGATGGCAAGCTCGTGCGTACTATTGACAAGCCCATGCTGATCCCGCAAGTGCCACACTACATCATCTTCTCCGGGAGCTGCTTTGGCGTAAATGACTGGGTAACGGGCAATGTTCTTCAGAACAAGTTTATCCAAGATGGTGGCACGGCAAGAGCCTACATTGACTATGTCCGTGTCTTCAAGCGGGACGAGAGTGTACAGTGAGACGAGCTAAGCTACTCACGGGGCTGGTGCTTTTGAACCTAGCGGCATCCGCCATGGCTCAGACTCCCGTACAATCCCGCAAACCCAATGTGATCGTGATCGTCACGGATGACCAGGGCTACGGCGATGTGGGCTTCAATGGCTGCAAAGACATTCCTACGCCAAATCTGGATGCGCTCGCCCGCAGTGGGACGATCTGCACCAGTGGCTATGTCACATTCCCCGTCTGCTCACCGTCGCGTGTGGGGCTGCTCACCGGGCGGCACGGGGCTCGTTTCGGCTACGACACCAACCCGGATAGCCCTCAGAGCCCAAATCCCCATGCGATGGGCCTGCCGCTCTCTGAGCGCACGCTACCCGAGGTGCTCCAGAAAGTGGGCTACCAGACCGGTGGCATTGGCAAGTGGCACCTAGGCGTCCAGCCCCACTTCCATCCCAATCAGCGCGGTTTCGGGGAGTTTTTCGGCTTTCTGGGTGGCGGTCATCAGTACCTGAACTGGGTCGAGAACCCCAATAACCCGTACCAGTGGGCGCTCTTGCGCAACACAACACCTGTTCCTGGTGTGGAGAAGCGCTACCTCACCGAGGTACTCACCGACGAAGCCACGGCCTTTGTGGAGCGTCACCAGAAAGAGCCGTTTTTCCTGTATCTGGCCTACAACGCTCCGCATGAGCCGCTCCAAGCTCCCGAGAGCTATCTCGCACGGTTCCCTAATCTCACCGGCAAGCGCAAGACCTACGCCGCGATGGTGAGCGCCGTGGACGATGGGGTGGGGAAGCTCACGGCGAAGCTCAAAGAGCTTGGGCTGACGAACGACACGCTGGTTGTCTATATCTCCGATAACGGTGGCCCGATCAATGCCAATGCCTCACGGAACCTGCCCCTGCGTGGTGAGAAGAGCCAGGTGCTAGAAGGGGGGATTCGCGTGCCGTTCGTGCTCTCGTATCCGGGCACGATTCCGGCGGGTAAGCGCTACGACCAGCCCGTGAGCACCCTGGATATTCAGCCCACTGCTCTGGCACTGGCGGGAAAAGAAACGCAGCACATGGCGTCTATGGAGGGCGTGAACTTAATCCCTTTTCTGCGTGGCGAGAGTAAAGAAGCGCCTCATGAGCGGCTCTACTGGCGGCATATTAACGGCTCCTGGGCGATTCGTGAGGGAGCCTACAAGCTCATGTCGGATGCGAAAGGCGTGCAGAGTCTGTTCGATCTGACACAAGACATCGGGGAAAAGAACAATC
>JANNDD010000196.1:0-4228 GCA_031387365.1 Armatimonas sp.
GGTCGGCGATGAACTCTCCGGGGTAGAGATCGGGTAGCAGGCGCAGGAACGGGGTTTCGGAGCGTCCGCCCGGCCCGACAGTATGAAAGAGATAGCCCATTGCTATGCCCTGCTGAGGGAGCGAGCCATCGGACAGTGGCGTCACTTCGGGGGCGTGGTTTTCCTCCGGGGGGAGTGGCATGGGCAGGAGAATACGTGCTGTGGGGCGTGCATTTTCGGGCAGGGCGAGGCGTTTTTTAACCGTGGGCGGAATGCTGATCCCGTCAAAGAGCCAGAGCTGGCCCTCGGCCATTGTGTCCGCCACTGTGGTCAGCTCCCCCCCAATGGCATCACGCGATGCGGTCGCACTGGCCCAGGCTCCTTTTTGCCAGAGAAGGAGCGGCAGCGGCAATGCCAGGGATTTTTTTAGCTCCCGCACCGAGGCTTCGGCGCGCGGGCTACGCGCTTTTGCCCACGTCGAGAGAGTGAGCACCTCGCTCTCGTGGTGCTGAAGTGCGTCCTCCAGCTCACGACGGAGCGCGACGGCGAGTTCCGGCATGATTAGCATAATATTTCTATTCTACCCACCTACCTGCTTCGACCGAGCTACCTGCTCGTGATCGTGAAATAATGCCTGAAAAACGCCTCGGCATCCACTGTTGTCGCGACTTCATGGGGGCCACTCGTGTCGGCCTGCCAGCGGGTCATTCCCTCTAGTGGCCCCGGTTCAATCACCGTGGAGATGGTTCCCGTCTGGTAGCCACAGAGCTCGGGCGCAAAAAGCAGCGCGGCGGCGAGGGGATCGTGGAAAGTCAGTAACTCAGAGTGGCTGAACCAGACCTCCGCCATCCCCAGAGTTGCGACCAGTGCTCCCCCGGCGGCGGCGAAGCGCTCCCGCACGAGTGTGGCGGGCATCACGCACGGAAGGGTCACATCGAGGCCCACCGAGAGTAGCTTCCCCGCGCCGTGCTTGTAGGTCAGTGCGGTGGCAATCGGGTCAAGAAACGCGTTCCATTCTTTAGCGCCCGGCCCGCCGGTCACAAACCGCCCGCACATCAGCACAATCTTCTTCAGCAAGCCCGGCAGCTCGGGATCGGCTGCGAAGAGTGTTCCGATATTGGTCAGCGGGCCCACGGCGAGTAGCGTGAGCTCGCCGGGCCGGGAGCGGATGCTATTTCTCAGAAACTCTAGCGCCCCGAAGCCTGTGGGATAGTCTCTGCGGTGCTGCAGGTTCTCAATCGCGGCGTACTGCGCCACGCCCTGCTCGCGCCCGTGTAGCAGCGGCCCGGCCAGCCCTGCGTGGATCGGAATATCCGTGCGGCCTGCCGCACGGCAGATTACCTCACAGAGTGCGGCTCGCTTTGCCGTATCGCCAGTTGCCGTGGTGATGCCCACCAGCTCGCACTCGGGTTGTGAGAGCAAGTAGGCCAGCGCCACGGCATCGTCTATATCGTTGCCAATATCTGTATCGAAAAGAACGGGTGTCATGGTTTAACGCTTGGGTGCGGCCTTTGTGAACTCGTCTAGAATCGTCTGGCGCTGAGCATCGCTCAGGCGCGGGGCGGTCTTCTTGAGCAGCTCACCAAACGCCACAATTTCCTCAGGGGCCGCCGGACAGCCGATATTGGTCGGGGGAGCTGCGGGGTTCTTGGGAACGGGCATGACATTGGAGTCCGCGAGCTTCTTGCCTTTTGCATCCAGAAAGACCATGAAGGGCAGGCCGGATTTCGCGCCACCCATTGCTGCCATAAACTCACCGCCGCCGGGATTTTCGAGCACTTTCTTAGGGCCATTTTCCAGCACGACGAGCACGCGGGTGACATAGTTTTCGTCGAAGAGTGGTTTCACCACCGGGTTGTCAAGGACGGCTTCCAGCCGCCGACACCACCCTCACCACGAGGCACCGAAGTGGACAAAGATTATCTTTTTCTGCTTCGGGCCGTCGTCATGGCATCTGCCATTACCTCTTTGGTGGGTTTGGGAGCCATTGCCGCCGCTGCCGTTTTTTCTTGTTTGAACATGAGAGTTCCTCCAGGAGATTCATTCGCGAAAAATCTCTCGAAACCCTCTTTCCGCTGTGCCCTGCGCTTGAGGAGTGTTTTAACCGAAGAACAATAGAACCCATCCCCTAGCCCCTTCCCTCAGGGCAAGGAAGGGGAGGATTTTGAGGAAATGAAAATGAAGGTCACGACACTGACGGTAGATTATCAGGTCACTCGCTCGCGGGATTTCCAGTCCGTGCGATTGGGGGGCTCGGTGCAGCTTGAGCTGGGCGAGAGCGACGATAAAAAAGAGTGTCTGGAAAAGGCGCGACGCTGGCTCGCCGGGCAGCTCAATGCCGCTGCGGAAGAGGAGCTAGAGAACGTCCTTTTTGGACCGCGTAAGTGATTATTTTTGGCGGTACAGGGCGCAATCTCTCACCGCCACCCGACACGGCCCGCCGTGCTTGCTGGGAGCTCCAGGGCGAGTGGGGTAATTTTTTAGGCACTCCGATTGCGGCCCGCTGGTTTGTCACCGCCACGCATGTTGGCGGGCAGCTTGGGGATATTTTTGTGCTCGCGGGGCGGCGCTACGCCGCTGTCGCGCACGAGAAAATTCCTGGCACTGATATCACACTCTGGCGTGTGGATCGAGACTTTACCCGCTGGGCAACCCTCTGTGAGGGCGACGAGCACGGGCGGGAGCTTTTTATTGTGGGGCGGGGCACGGCATGCGGCGATGAAATTCCGGGCAAGGGCTGGCGCTGGGGGCCGATTGACCACAGGCTTAGCTGGGGCAGTAATCGTGTTGCAGGGATTTTAAAGAGCAAGCCCTACGGTGCGCTTCTGCTTGCGACATTCGATAAAAACGTGGGCCCCGATGAAGCCACGCTCTCCGATGGCGACAGTGGGGGGGGCGTCTTTCTCAAAGGCCGCGATGGCAAGTGGCGGCTGGCGGGCCTCAACCACGATATCAACCCGGGCGATAATGGTGTGGATCGGTTCTATAGCACCACGGGCCGCAAAGACGAGCTTTTCCGCGCCGCACTCTACGACGGGCGCGGCCTCTTTCTCGGACCTCCGGATGCACTCAAATCGGTTGCAGGAGACAGACCCCATCCCACCGTCATGGCCGCACAGCGCCTCGCTACGTACCATGCAGAGATCGCCCGAATCCTCGCGCACCCTGACACTGCCTACCCCGATCGCCCCCCGCTCCTACAAACCCGCATGGGGCGCTACGGTGGCGGGGCACTGCTCGGCGCAACAGGCGTGGCGATTGCGGCGCTCCTGCACCAAAAGAGGCGCTAGCCTTTTGGAATGTGAAACTCGGCGTCGCCGTAGAGAAGCTGGAGCTGATTGATCTGGCCTGCGTGGTAGGCCATGTTGCGGTAGGGAAAATCAATGATCTGGTAGCCGGGCATCGCGCCGCGTCGCAGAACAAATTCTTTCGCCAGATCTGCGTCACTCAGCCCACGAACGACAGCGGCGCACTCGGTGGCGCTGGTGATGAGGTCCTGCTGCGCTTCTTCCAGACTTGCGTACTCGGACTTCACGTCAAATGGGCTGAACGGGGTGGGCTTCTCGCCTTTTAGTAGCACCGCGAAGAAACGATTCGCCGCCGCACACTCCGCCACTTGCTCGCGTGCGGTTCGCAGACCCGCCGCGCCCTCCACGGCTGGCACCCAGCTCTGCTTATCCTCGGGCATCGCGCCTAGCCAGAAGGCAAGCAGCTTGGCGGTGCCTTCGATTTTATCCGCTTGAAACTCTTGAACCGTCATCGTTTAAATTCCTTTTGCCAGCAAGGCTCCGATGGGCTTGCCGAGGCCGTCGCGCGTCACATAGAACGGGCGCTTCTCCACTTCGTAGGCGTGCTTGGGAGAGATACCTAGCGCATGGTAGATGGTCGCGTGCAAGTCCTCGATCACCACCGGGTTCTCTATTGTCTTGCACGGGCGCTCGTCGGCGGTCTTGCCGTAGACAAAGCCTTTTTTCACGCCGCCACCAAAGAGAAGTACACTCCCCGCATCGGTAAAGTGGCGGTGCATGCCGTAAAACTTGAGCTCGTTGACAATATCGGGAACGGTGACTTGGTCGCGCACGCGGGCATCGGGCTTGCCCTCCATCATCATGTCCCGCGAGAACTCCGAAGCTAAGACAATCAGAGTCCGATCCAGCAGGCCACGCTCCTCTAGGTCGCGCACTAATTGCGCAATCGGCGCATCAATCTGGCGCTTCATCTCGGCGAGGCGCGTGTGCCCGTTGTCGTG
>JANNDD010000271.1:0-7211 GCA_031387365.1 Armatimonas sp.
CGGCACGGGCTTTGCGGCGGAGGGACGAAGCCATTGCAGACGCCGGTTTCAACCGGCGGTTTAATGCGGAAAGACCATGTACATCTGGTAGCCGGTGAGCATTCCGAAGATTCCCCAGAGAGTCGGGATCACGTAGTCGCCGAGAATGAGGCCCAGAAAAAACGGGAGGAGCTTACGGTAGCCCCCGATTCCGGCGTAGCGCAGCGTGATGGTTTTTAGGATCCAGGCGATGAGAAACGGGCACCACATGTACTCCATCGTGTTGGTCATTCCCACGGCGTAGCCCAGCGGGTGCAGGGGAAAGCCGTTCACGCGCTGTCGGATCACGGAGATCGCGAGGGCGACTAGTGCGCCAAAGCCCGTTCCGAGCAGGCCAGGAATATCCGCGAGGGTGGGGGAAACGAGCAGCGAGACTGCTTGGCGCGCGGGGCCTGTTGCGCCGTTCTGAAGCGCGGGGCGCACTTTTGCGGTTGCGGCCCCATAGGTGTAGTAGATATCCAGGTGCGCCCAGAACGCCGCTAGTGTGCCGACAATAATCGCGAAGAGCAGCGGTTTGAGCAGCGCCCGCGGCGAGAGCCCGCCCCCCTGGGCCATCTTTAGCGCCTCTGCGGAGTGGGGCATGGTGTTGTCGCGCATGTCGTTCATCCAGCTTGTGTAGCCGATGAGTAGAGTAGCCTCTTTGCCCGAGAGATGGTTCTGCCCGAAGGTATCCGCCACGAACTGGCCATTGCCCCACATCGGTGCCCACGCCCAGCCTGCGCCCGCCTCGCTCACGATACGCGCCAGTGTGATGGCGCAGCAGGTGTAGATTAGCACATAGGTCAGCGACTGCCAGAAACTCGCTCCCGCTGCCGTCAGAAAGAGCGTCATAAAGAGTAGGCCGCCCAGTCCGCCCAGAAGCGCCAGACGCGCTGACATCAGCTCCTCATGCGTGTCATTCGTGACGGGTTTTTCAAGTGCTTCCATGGCTTTTTTCAGCGGCTTGCGGGCCATCCAGAGCGAGAAGAGCGCGATCCCGGCAAAGGCCCCGAGCCCTTGTTCTTTAATAAACGGCATCCGGTTGGTCGGGCCGCTGCCTCCACTCTCCGAGAGCCCGAGCCAGGCACTGCTGACGATCATGGCCTTCTGCACCAGATACATGCTCCAGCACGAGAAATTGACCTCCAGTGAGAGCAGGTAGGCGATTCCGATAATAGACGGATAGAACGCCAGCGTAAAGCGGCCCACGGTGTTCCAGGGGCGCTCCGTGAGCAGGGGACCGATCTCATTGAAGCCCATCCCGGGCTTGAGCGGAATGCTCGGCACCGAGGGGTACAGAAAGTTCAGGTAGTTGACACTCTCCAGTAGCCCGGCGATCACCACACCTGTCCAGAAGAGCGGGTTCTTGAAGATCGGGGCGCGCCCGCCGTTCTGCGTGATCTCCAGTGGGAGTAGCACGAGAGGAAACGTCAGGCGCTCCTCCTCGATCCACTGCTTGCGAAAAAGTGACATTGCGCAAAGAAGTGTCCAGAACACGGCGATAATAAACGCGCTCCAGGCCAGCACGGGCACCGCCCAGCCCTTGAGATTCGCGGGTGTCCAGAGCGTCGTATTGCCTCGGAAGAAGCCATTGAGAACATCGGGGTCGCGCGGGACGAGCCACTCGGGGATATTGGGCCAGATGTAGTCTTTAAACTTACTGCCGCCCGTGGCATAGTTCTCATAGAACGGTGCGGGGATTTGATTGATCAGAATCTGCACAAAGCCATAGCCTGCTGCGCAGGTGCCCACACAGAGCATGGCGTAGAGGGTGATCAGCTCTTTCTGACTCAGTGCCCACTTCTTCGCGAACTTTAAAAATCCCAAATTCACGCACACCAGTGCAAAGAGCATGACCAGCGGGCCCCGCTGAAGCGCTGTTTGTGTCCAGAGGAGTGCCTGCGTGACGACATAGGCATAGGTGCCAAAGTAGGCGTTGACGAGCAGAAGTAGAAAACCTAAGCCGTAGAGAACCGTCTTGCGCATGGGTTTCTATTGTAACCCAAGTGAGTTAACTAGGGCTCGTTTTGCGACTCGCGCTCCAGTGACGCGATCTGGAGACTCTGCGCGATATCGCGGAGGGCGCGCGACGATGCTTCTTCTTCGTCGGTGGCTTGTTTGAGCTGATTGACGCTCTCACCCGTGCGCTCGTGACGGGAGCGCACAAGCGCCATCTGCAGATCGGCGGCACCGCAGGCAAGAGCGTAGCGAAGGATCGCCTGGCGCAGAAGCTGGTTCTCGGCTTTGAGGACATCCAGTTGCTGGCGCTCGGTGAAATGCGAGCGCAGCGCTGCGACATCTTGTCGCAGACGCTCCGATTCTCGCTCCAGTTCGACTAGTCTTTCTTCCATCGTACAATTACTAATTAGTTATGCCCCAGTTACCGACAATCTTGTACTACGGGAATTACTAGTTTCTGGTACAATTTGATACTAGTTTATTGATTGCTTATCTATGCTCCCACGACAATTCCAACTGGACCATCAACTTCGCTTTACCTCTATTGCGGGAGAGGCAGGTACGGCACGTCTGGGCGAGAGCCTGCGCTCGGTCTGTAGCGCTCCGGTTTGGGAGGCGATTCACGATGGGCTTCTGCAAGCACTGGCCACGCGTAAGGCGTTTTCCTATGAGGCTGAGTTTCCTGAGCAGGGACGTCAGGTAATCGAGATCGTGCCTGATATCGCCGGAATTACCGTCTCCCTTCAGCCTAAAGTGGTCTTTTCCTCCGGCAATGCCGATGAGTTTTTCCAGCAATCAACAGAGATGCTCTGTCTGCTGGAGATATTCTCGGGCACCTTGGTACGGGTAAATCCTGCCTGGCAAAAAGCACTGGGCTACACGCAACACAGCCTGGATGGTCGCAAGCTCTTTGAGCTGATCCCGGATGAGGATCGCCTAGAGGTGACCGCAGCGCTGGCGCAGGTGTCACAAGGCTCGATCGCACGCTTTGGGTGCCGGTTTCTCGCGGCCTCGGGGGAGTTTCATTATCTACAGTGGAGTATCGCACCCGGCAAAGAGGGGGGGCTGGTCTATGCCGCCGCGCGGGATATCACTCAGACACGCGCGGTCGAGCTGGAGATCCGTCGCCAGACCAACCGTGATTCCCTCACGGATCTTCTGAACCGCAAGGCGATTGAGGAAGCTATCCTGAGGATGCTCACGTCGGGCGGACACGGTGCATTTGGCGTTCTTGAGCTGGCACTGGATCGCTTCAAGTGGGTCAATGAGGCGCTGGGCCAGGAAGGCGGCGATCAGGCACTTCTGATTATTGCACGGCGGCTGGGGGCCGCGCTCCGCGCCGAGGACGTGATCGGGCGGCTGGAGGGCGATGTCTTTGTTGCACTGCTGCCGGGGGTCGCGACGGAAGCTGATGTCAACTCCGTGGCGCAGAAGGTTCTGGAGGCGGTACAGACACCGTTCTCACTGCGAGGCATTGATATTCGCTTGACCGCCTGTATCGGGATGGTCATTGCTCCCTTTCATGGCACCGACCCGAAAACGCTTCTAGAGCGCGCCGATACGGCGATGTACCAGGCCAAGAAAGCGTCGCGTGGCCACGTGACACTCTGGCGCGATGGAATGACACTCAGTGGGATCGAGCGTCTGGCGCTGGAATCCCGCCTGTCGCAAGCCGTAGACCGGGGCGAGATGCTCCTGCACTACCAGCCCCAGGTCGCGGCGGGCACCGGACAGCTCGTGGGGTATGAGGCACTGGCACGCTGGAATCATCAGCAGCTAGGCATGATCCCGCCCGACACTTTCATTCCCATGGCCGAAGACTCCGGTCTGATTGTCCCACTAGGGCACTGGGTGATGCGCGAGGCTTTTGGGCAGGCTGCACGCTGGCAGCAGGTTCTCTCCGGGCTGGGAGTCTCGGTCAATCTTTCGGGACGGCAGCTCGCGCAGCCTCACCTGACCGATCAGATCAAAGAGCTACTCGCCGCTTCCCGTGCGAACCCGGAGCACATGGACTTAGAGATCACGGAGACGGATCTCATGCAGCAAGACGAAGCTCAGGTCAAAGACGTTCTTTTTCGGATTAAGGACATGGGGCTCCAGCTCTCCGTGGACGATTTCGGGATGGGCTACACTAACTTCGGACGGCTTGCCAAGCTCCCGGTGGATCGCATCAAGATTGATCGCAGCTTTGTCACCAATATCTGTGAAAACGCTGCCGACGAAGCCGTGGTGAAGGCGATGGTGGACATCTCACGAACGCTCGGGATGAAGGTGGTCGCTGAGGGAGTCGAGACTCTGGAGCAGTTTGAGAAACTCACCTCCATGGGCTGCGATATCATTCAAGGCTATCTGTTTGGTAAACCGTCCCTGCCCCTGGACGTCCCGCGTCTGCTCACGGCCCGCTGAGCCTCTGCTCTTTATGGACATCTCCCTCACCACACCCGCGCTACTCTTTCCCGCCGTCTCGCTGATCCTACTGGCGTACACGAATCGCTTTCTGGCACTCGCCGCGCTCACCCGTAGTCTGCACGAGCGCTGGGGCGAGACCCACGACCCCAAAATCCCACCACAAATTGAGAGCCTGCGCTACCGGGTGCGCCTGATCCGCCGCATGCAGACCCTAGGTGTCAGCGCGATTCTGCTCTGCGTGGTCGCTATGTTCTGCCTCTTTGAAAACTGGCTCCGCGCGGGTGCTTGGTTCTTTGCGGCAAGCCTCGTCGCCCTCAGCCTCTCGCTCACTGTCTCTCTCCACGAGATTCAGCTCTCCGGTCGCGCCTTAGACATGCAGCTCGCCGACATGGAAGCCACCCAGCCCGCTAGCGTTTCGTCGGCTAAGGCTGGCTCGGGCGATTTGGCGTAGTCCACCATGCGATCAAAGCCGCCCTCGTCGTAGGTGCGTTCGAAGACGAGCTGGAGGTCTATTTCAATATCGGGATGGGCTTCGTCAAGGGGGACGAGAACCGTGGGGAGCCTGTCTTGAACCGTCCAGGCCACCGCTTGAAAGCGCTGCCCGTAGCCGCCTCGGTGTAGGCTGGCTGCGTAGTGAAAGGGGCCAAACCGCGCCCTAAGGCTGTTCTGGGAAGCCGCCAATGTGTACTCGCTTGCTCGAAGCAAGTCAATCTCTAACAGATGAACCTCGCTTTCGAGTAAGGTTTTCTGTTTGGCAAGGTACTCGTCGCGGCCACGTCCTGCGGATTTATTGGAGTGGCTGAGTAGCTCAATCACCGTGAGTACACGCCGATCCTCCGCATCGTGGGACTGAATCTCGATAAAGCGCTGACGCACAGGGACACCATCATCCACCCAGTCCATAAACTTCGAGGGCACTTCCGCAAGAGTTGCGCCACCTGATGCTGGCCCGCCCTGCCCGATGGAAACATCGGCCTTGAAGTGCCGGACTCCTTCCTCAACCACAAGGCGTTCTTCTACACGAGCGGAGAAGCCAGGAGGGAGCTGACGGTTGATCACCGCGCGCAAGTAGACGATAAAGGCATTGTGAACATCAGGCCAGAGAGTGCGACTCTCCAGATACGGGTCCATTCCGGGAAACGGTGAGGGCATGGCAAACACTCCTTGAACTATTTTATCGCCTTAATCAGGAGCGGTTTCTTGCGATCTGAGCCAGCGTCCGACTCCGTAGTGAAGCACACCAAGAAGGAGAGGCACGAGCCACTGGAAAAAGAGCAGTCCGCGAAACACATCCGGCCAGTAGTTCTTGGAACTGATGTAGGCCGCCCAAAAGAGAAGGGGAGCACATATCAAGAAAAAGGTGACGAGAAACCACTGGAGGCGGTAGATGAGCTGTGGAACACGGAGTAAGAGGCAGAACCCTGTTGCCACATTCACCAGGCCATAAAAGCGCACTCCTACTCGAACGGCACGTGAAGCTAGAGCGGGCCATAGTTCGCTTCGTAATGCGTAGATGAGGAGAGCTATCCCACCGATGACCAAGCAGAGCGCGAGAGTGATCTCGGCTGGGTGTCTGCGTGGGCGAGGGATCATGGAATCCGCTCCGTGAGCCATGCGAGAGTTTCCTCGTTCTCTCCTGGTTCAGGGAGCCGCGAATAGTCTACCAGCTCGGAGAAGCGGCCTTCGTCGTGGGCGCGGGTCAGGAGAGGATGGAGGTCAATTTCGAGATCGGGGTGTGGGTCCTCCAGAGGCACCAGAACCCTGGGAAGCTGATCCGGGATTTGCCAGGCGACCATCTGGAAGCGCCGTCCGTCACGGGCGCGGTGCAGACTGGCGGCGTAGTCGTAGCGCCCGAAGCGCTCTTTTAAGCTCGCCTCTGAGACCGCCAGAGTGTGCGGCCCGGCCCGGAGCAAGTCTAGTTCCAACAGGTGTATCTCGCTGGCGAGGAGGTTTTTCTGCTTGACGAGATACTCCTCGCGGCCTTTGCCAGGGAGCTTGTTGGCATAGCTGAGTAGCTCGATCACGGCCACAACTCGCCGTTGCGAGCCTTCCCTCGTCTGAATCTCGATAAAGGTCTCACGAAACGGCTCGCTCTCCTCGATGGCCCACTCCATCGCCAGCTTGGAGGGAGACTCGGCAACCATTGATCCGCCCGATGGCGGCCCACTCTGCCCCACCGAGACATCCGCGACAAAGTGCCGAATACCCTCTTCGACCACCAAACGCTCCTCCAGGCGCGAGGCAAAGCCCACCGGGAGCTGATGGTTGATGGCGGCATTGAGGCAGTAGATAAAGGCGTTATGAAAGGCGGGCCACAACTCGGGGGCTTCAAGATACGGGTCCATTCCGGGAAACGGTGAGGGCATGGCAAACACTCCTTGAACTATTCTACCGCTTTCCGGCTCAGTGGCTGAGGGCGAAGTATAATGCTTGCATATGGCTTTTACCTCCCGAACCCGCGAAGAAGGCGAGACCTACCGCCCCACTGAAGCGCTGGAGTGCACGATCGAACGCGTGACCTACCACAACGAAGAGAATGGCTACGCGGTGCTTAAAGTCCTGCCGATGGATGCACGCGACAAAGTGAAGGCGGACGTGATCGCGGTGCTGGGCAGCTTCTCCAACCCCGTGGTGGGCGAGAGCCTGCGCATTTTTGGCTGGTGGGACAAGCACCCGCAGCACGGCAAGCAGTTCAAGGCCCTGCGCTACGAGGTGATCCGTCCGGCGACGGCGGCGGCCATTGAGAAGTATCTGGGCTCGGGGATGATCAAGGGGATCGGCCCAAAAGCCGCCGAGTGGATGGTCAAGAAGTTTGGGGTGAAGAC
>JANNDD010000274.1:0-7120 GCA_031387365.1 Armatimonas sp.
GGACAACCTCAAGTACGCCACGCCCGGTCGGCAGCTCAACAACTACTCGGTCACCGACTCCGACGAAGTGCTCACGGGCTACAAGCGCGCCATCGCACCGGACTACTTTCTTACTCGGATCGGAGCCACCGCAAAAGTCGCCACCACGGTCCCGATTCCCGCCACTGGCCTCACGGTTCCCTCCGGCGAGCTACGCATCTCGACCTGGGCACGCTGCTACGCCGACACCTACCGCGTGACCTACAAACTCGATGGTAAAGATGCCGCCTACGTGATCGAGCCCGGTGGCCGTGAAGCCTCTCTCACGCTCACCCCCGGCCCTCACAAAATCACCGCTCTCGTCACCGATGACAAAGGCCGCGTGGCAACAAAAACCGAGGCGAGTATTACTGCGAAGTAGCCCTGAATATAATGGGACAGTGTTACTCTCGATCCGATGGCATCGCGAAGTCGGAGTCGCTCTCGAAATCGAGCTTGAAGGCTTCCAGAGATAGAGAGTCATCGCTCTCGATCCCGGCGTAGACGCGTAGGCGATGGAGCTGTTCGGTGTCGTAGTCATCAAGCAATCCGGCGGCCTGGTAGTGGTGCACAGCGTGCTCATCGAGCTTTAAATCGGAGTAGAGATCGGCAAGCAGACAGTGGTACGGAGCGCTTTTGGGGGCAAGACGGATCGCCTGCCGGACAGCGAGGACGGCATCACGGTACATCTTGCGGCGACGGTAGAGTGCACCAAGGCGCACATTGTAGTAGGCATCGTAGGGTGCAAAGAGTGTGGCTTGCTGCAGCTCGCGGATGGCCTCGTCGTAGCGCTCGGCGCGGGCGTAGATATCCCCCAACCAGAAGTGGTAGAAGCTATCCTGTGCTTTAAGCTGCACCGTCTCCTCCAGCTCTACAATTGCCGCAGCCATATCCCCCATCTGAAGCAGCGCCTCACTGAGCCGATAGCGGTACCAGGCGTTGCCCGGTGCGTACAGAAGCGCGGTACGGTACTCGGTGACGGCACTAGACAGCCGACCGTAGCGGTGGTAGAGCTCGCCCATGGAAAAGTGGGGCTCGGCCTTTCGGGGCGAGAGCTTGATGGCACGCTTGTACTGGCGGTACGCATTGAGTCCTTGCCCGGAGTAGGCGTAGGCATCCCCCAGATTGGTTCGGTGATCGCTCTCGTCCTCGCCCGTTACTTGCGACGCACGAACGGCCCCCCGGTACTTGTCGAGTGCGTCCCCAATATTGCCCTCATCAAGACGTTTCTCTCCCAGCTCCGAGAGTGCCTGCGCACTTTTCGGCACTTCATCGTCTTCTCCAGAGAGCACGGCGTAGGCATCGGTGTGGCGCGAGTCTTCCTCGGGCTCCTCATGGCCCGCCTCCCCGGAAGTAGGGGCAGCGTCTTCTTCCGCTACAGGTGTCAGGTCGTCGTCGCGTTCGTCCATTGTCTTTTTCGCCCCCATGAACGGGGGCGGTACTCAGAATGCCTTCCGGCTGTCCAGTAGAATCGTCACCGGGCCGTCGTTGGTTAGTCGCACCTCCATATGAGTGCGGAACGTGCCCGTCTCCGTGGGGATATTTCGTGCGCGTAGTTTTTCGACAACGCGCTCATAGAGTCGCTTGCCTTCGTCGGGGCGGGCAGCGGCCAGCCAGCTTGGGCGGCGGCCTTTGCGGCAGTCGCCCATCAGGGTGAACTGGGAAACCACCAGAGCTTCGCCCCCGATCTCGATAAGCGAGCGCTCCATACCCGTGTCGTCGTCCTCGGGAGGAAAGAGGCGGATATCGGCGATCTTTGTAGCGAGTGCCTCGGCATCCGTATCGGTGTCGCCGTCTGCGACTCCGACTAGAACCAGTAGACCACGCCCAATCTGACCGACGATCTCGCCCTCAACTCTCACGGATGCTTCGGAAACTCTCTGTAGTACGGCTCGCACAGAAAGTAATTTTATCATGAAGCATAAAACGCCGTGTAGCTTGTACGAACCGCATCAGCCTCCGCCAGAGCCTCACTTGCGTACTCCGGGCAAGTAGCGGCCAGCACGGCGAGAAAATCCAGCGCAGCTTGGTAGGCGGGGCGCTCGTAGCGGGCCATCACGGGGGTTCGGGTAAAGACACCGCTCCAGAACGAGTGGGTCTTGAGCAAGTGATTCTGCCGCGTGTGAAACTCCTCGTGCACCAGTGTTTCCGCCAGACCCACTACGCCGCCTAAAAGCGCCTCGGGGCCAATAAGAATCACGCCCATCAACGTCGCCTGCCCACGGTCAATCAGAGTCGGGACGTAGCGAACCGTGCGGCGCGTTAGGTTCCGCGCGATGGCTTTGTAGCCCGGCACGCGTGCAATCAGCGCGATAGCCTCCGTTATTTCGAGAGCTTCTTGAGCCATGGGTTCTCGGGGTCGTCTTTGCGGGTTTTCTCGTACCAAGCACGTGCCTTCGCCGGATCGCTCTCCAGCCGCCCGAGCGCCGCAAACGCCGTCGCACGCGCCTTTCCCGCAGGGAGCACCTCGCTGGCATCGTGGAGGAGTTTCTGAGCGGGCTCGCTCTTGCCCTGGCTCGCCTGAAGCAGCCCGAGTGCCAGAGCCGCCTCGCCGTGTGTGTCTCCCGTGTCTCTCTTCAGCGCCGCCTTAAAGTATTTTTCCGCTTCGTCGTCTTTCTTGAGTACCTGGAAGTAGAGGTTGCCTTGCTCCAAAAGCGCAACAGCTCCCTTTGCCTTTTTCAGCGCGGTCAGCGCCTCGGCGTAGTTATTCAGCCCCATGTGCGCAAACCCCAGATAGAGCTGCGCCTCGGAGTCAGTGTCGAGTCCGGTGAGCTTCTTGATCGCCGCTTCGTAGCCCCCAGCGGCGTAGTAGGCCAGCCCGACGGCTTTAAGACGCTTTGTGTCCGTGGGATTTTTCGCCAGCTCGGTCTCGGCTCGATCCACGCTGGTCTGGGTGCCAGGCGGCACCGGTCGGCGGCGGTAGATATCGGCGAAGAGCCCCAGCGGCAAGGTAGGAGCGGCGCTCGCACTGGGGAGCGAGACAGCGAGAGGCTTGGGAGCCTCGCGCTTGCCTTCGCAACCAACAAGAAATACCAACAACCAGAGAGCGCGTTTCATAGCTCTATCTTACCGCCCACATTTGATCCGCCCACACGAACGTGGGCGTCTATGGGCGCTTCGCGCCATAATGTCGCTCCGCGACTCGGGAGTTTTGAGTCGCGGAGCGACATCCCAGCCGCAGGCTCATTGACGCCCACGTTCGTGTGGGCGGATACATTAGTTTCGCCCGTCCATCTTGATCGTGCGCCGGTCTTTGGCATCCAGCTTGGGCACTTCCACTTTATCGCCCGACTTAAGGCCAGAGAGGATCTCGACACGCGCTTCGTCTTTCAAGCCCAGCGTGACACTCCGCTCCACAAGCTTTGTTTTCTCGCCCGTGCCCGTGACCACCATCACTTTATTGCCCGGGCGAAGCGCCTCCGCAGGCAGAACCAGCACGCTGTCTTTTTTACTCAGAAGAATGTCCACGCCCGCCGTCATGCCAGGACGCAGGCGCTTGTCGCGCTCCGTGACGGCAATCTTGACTTCAAAGCGGACAATATTGCCACTAGCACTGCTCGTCTGCGACTGCTGCGTACTGGTGAGCGAGGCGGGCGCGAGGGAGACGACGCGACCATGGAACATGGCTTCCTGAATGCCATCCACACGGATCTCCACGGGCAGCCCCACGGAGAGCCGTGAGACATCCACTTCGTTCACATTCACTTTCACCTGCATCTTAGTGAGATCCGCAATGGTCACAATCGCCGCGCCCTGGGCAAACCCGGCAGTCGCCGAGGCAACGAGCTCGCCTTCCTCAAGATACTTGCCCGTTACTTCGCCTGCAATCGGGGCGACAATGCGAGTCTCTGCCAGGAGCACGGACTGCTCCGCGACTCGGTTCTCGTTCTGAGCGACATCGGCCAGTGAGCGCAGAATATCTTTGCTACGCACCTGCGCTTGGCGGGCATTGGCGCGCTCCGTGGCGAGCTGCACCTCGGCGGTCTTGACAGCCACTTGCGCCTGGTTGTAGCGGACTTTAGACTGCTCGACGCGGATCTTAGCTGTCTCAACACGCACCTTGGCTGTCTCAACGGACATCTTCGCCGTGTCGACGCCAATCTGCGTGGGAGCGATGTCCTCTTTGCGCGGCCCCTCTTTCAGCAGCGCGACACGCTCTTGGGCACTGATCAGATCTACCTCAGCGAGATCTATCTGGGTCTGTGACGAATCCACTTCTTGCTGGGCAATAAACCCTTTCCCAAACAGAAGCTTACGACGCTCCAGAGTGCGCCGGGCGTCCACCAGCTGCGCCTGGATACGCCGTACACTCTGCTCGGCCTGCTGCACATCCTGCGAGCGGGTGGGTGCGGCGGCCTGCTCCACTCGCTTCTGTGCCTGGGTGATGCCCACTTTGGCGTTCTCAAGGCCCACATCAGCGTCTTTGAGTCCCACCTCGGCATCCTTCACATTGACACCCGCCTCACGCAGGCTCACTTTGGAGTTCTCTAGCCCGATCTCTGCGCGGCGAACGGCGAGCGCTGTGGTCTGGAGGGTGAGCTGGTAGTTCTCTCGCGACTGGGAGAGCCCGGCCTGGCTTGACTGGAGCTGCGCCTGAACACTGGCAACCTGGCGCGAGACCTCGGTCGGATCCACGGTAGCCAGTGGTGCCCCCACCGCCACTCTATCGCCGGGTCGGACGAAGATCTTCAGGACGCGCCCTCCCACACGGGACTTCACATCCACCTTAGTCACCGGCTCCAGCGTCCCCGTCTCTGAGACCTTTATCGCAATCTTCCCAACCTCTGCGGTCACGAGTCGCCCCATCACAGGTTTCGCGGTTGTCTTGGCCTGCATCCTGAAGTAGCCAAAGCCCGCTCCCCCCAGCACTACCAGACCAATAATCGCCGTTCGAATAACTTTTCCTGACACCTATACTTGCCCTCTTCGGAAGCTAGGACAGCCTTGGCTTGCGGCAGGTTACAAATTGGGGCGATAGAATAGGCAAGAAGGAGAGTTTGCCAATGAAGAAATCCATCCTCTGGACCGCCGCCGGTGTCGTTTCCGCCACCGCGATCTGGGCGGCGATCAGCCTGCCCCAGCACTGCCCGGCTCGTCGGGCCACACGCCTTATCACCCCACAGCTCACCACGACCCTACGGATCCGTGACAGCAATGGCGGTAGCATGACCCACCCCCTCCCGGCAGAGCCCTGTACCATAGAGTGGACGGGAAACACCATCAAGGTGCGCTCCAAGACCACTTGGGGCGAGAATAGCTACGCAGGGCCGTCGCGGCCTATCCAGCTACTGATTACCCACATCTCACAGCAGCGCGGGCCGAACTTCTCCAGTAGTAGCATGCATAGCATCTCCCGCACCTTCCAGCCGGGCGAGAAGCTTCAGCTCTAGCAACCAAAACGACCCGGAGCGCTCCCGCTCCGGGCCGTTTTTTGTTTTCAGAGGCTACCGAACGCCGAGCCGCTGGCAGACACTGGCCCATGAGGTCGTGGACTTGAACGAGTCGCGGATGGTGTAGAACCGCCCCGAGTCCGTGAGGCGTGGATAGAGCAGATAGGCGGTCTCCTCTTGATCCCGTGACTGATCCACTACTTTCAAAAGATCGCGAAGCTGGCCGCTAGTAATCCACTGCTCGATGGCGAGCTGCCGCACGATCCGCATCTCGTCGCCCGCGGTGCGTGCCCGGCGCACTGCAAAGACAATCTGATCAAAGTCGCTGTCACGCATCGCCTGACGGCCACGATTACGGTCGTTGAACTGGCTGTAGTTCTGATCGCGCAGACGGCCCACTTCGCGCTCCAGCTCACGCGCATCACGCTCCGCATTCTCCAGCAAGACTTCCAGGCGCCGACGGTCGCTATCGGCATCACGCCGCGTCTCGCGCTCACGGGCTCCGCCCCCCTCTTTTTCGCGGGTACTGAGCACGCGGCTCAGTAAGCCCCGTGCATCCCGCAGGTTGTCGGCCAGGTTTCGCGCCATGGTCTCAGGGGTTAGGTTTGTCCCCCGGCTCTTTTCCCGCTGCGCCCAGACGGGCACCAGTGCCCCGACGCTCACCACCGCTGCTAATAGTACAATCATCTGTCGTTTCATGGTCGTCTCTCCTGATGCTTTATACAACGAATTTCTTGCGCTGTCCGTGACGGTATACTAAGTGGCGTATGCCTGCCTCGCTTCGTCGCTACCTGCCCGCGCTAATCGTGTTGCTGGCGCTGGTGTTGCGGCTCTGGGGAATCGCCTGGGGGCTCCCCGATGCGAGCCACCTGTTTTCTTACCACCCCGATGAGTCACGTGTCGTCGGACAGGCGCTGATGCAACCGGGCCAGAATATTCTCGACACGGGTTTCTACAACTACGGCTCCCTCGCCACTCTCACGGATCGCTTTCTTCTGCTGGCCACGGGCGCACTCACAAACATTCCCACCGCAAGTAGCCTGCTTCTCGTGCGCCTCGTCACGGTGGCCTACGGCATTGGAACCTGCGCCCTGCTGATTCTTCTTGGCAAGCGCCTGGAAAAACCCGACGTCGGGCTGAGCGCCGCCGCACTCTACGCTGTCGCTCCCCTGGCCGTTCAGCACGGGCACTTCGCCACGGTAGATGTCCCCGCCACGTTCTGGGTCACTGCCAGCCTGCTGACCGCCCTCACAAACCCGAAGTTATTCTGGTGCGGCCTCTTTGCAGGGCTAGCGGCTGCCACAAAGTACAACGCGGGATTAGCTCTTCTCGCCGGAGTTGATAAACGACAAAAATGCTAATCCTAAAAACCATCTTAAACCGCATCGGACTAAGCCAACGGCAATGTGCCAATGCCTGTGGAATCAGTGTTACATCGATGTCACGTTTAATTGCCAAAAACGCATGGCCAAGACGACCAGGCAAAGAAATTCTGCAATCCAAAATAGTGGAATTTTTAGCCGTGAATGGCGGCAAAATATCTGACTTTGAAACGTGTTTTTTAACCGAAGCAGAAATGAAAAAGTATGAAAAAAGTTTGGCTGTGCAGTACACCACTACCACACAGCCGGATTGTAAATCTACCACCAACGATAAACAAAACAATCAGTCCGAGGAGGACGAACCCATGTTACTACGTAAACAAGCCTTAG
>JANNDD010000277.1:0-1508 GCA_031387365.1 Armatimonas sp.
TTTACTTGCCAACATGACCGAGTTTGGCAAGACGCCGTATCTGAGTGCCGCCGAGTTCGATGCACTGGGCTACAAACTTGTGATCTTCCCGATGACCGCATTTCGCGCGATGCTCTTCACGGCGCACGAGGTCTACTCGACACTACACAAAACAGGTACGCAGCAACGCTTACTGGAGCGCATGCAGACGCGCTCTGAGCTTTACGAACTGATTGGCTACGAAAACTATTCCGAATTTGACGAAGAGGTGAATTCATGGACACAAGTAACTATAGACCCGGCCTCGAAGGGGTGATTGCCGGAATCTCCGCCGTCTCGATGGTGGACGCTGAGAAGAACCTGCTCCTGTACCGGGGCTACGATATCCACGATTTAGTGACGCACTGCACCATGGACGAAGTTGCGTATCTGCTTCTCTATGGCGAGCTGCCAGGTAGAGAGAGCTTGGCGACGTTTTGTCAGCGTGTGCGCACGGACCGTGAGGTTCCTGGTGCAATCTACGAGCTTTTTCGTGCAATGCCCAGCGCAGCGCACCCGATGGATCGGCTCAAGGCTGCTGTGGCGCTGCTGGCCACGTTTTTGCCAGAGGACGAGCCCAATATTCGCAAGGCGGAGCGGCTCTACGCTAAGCTCCCAACCCTGGTCTGTGCCTCGTGGAGGATTTCACAAGGGCAAGAGCCAATCGCACCCGATTCATCGCTGGGCCACAACGCTAATTTCTTTCACTTACTCACCGGTGAGCCTCGCACCGACTACATTGCTGATGTGCTCAATGTGACACAGATTCTCTATGCCGAGCACGGATTCAATGCCAGCACGTTTGCAGCGCGGGTCACCGTGTCTACGCTTTCGGATCTGTACAGCGGCGTGGTGAGCGCAATCGGGACACTCAAAGGCCCTCTCCATGGAGGCGCAAATGAGGCGGCTATGGAGATGCTCCAGGAAATAGGAACACCCGAAAGTGCCGCAGCGTGGGTGCGGGAGGCGCTTGTCCAGAAAAAGAAGATCATGGGCTTCGGGCACCGGGAGTACAAGAACGGCGACGAGCGCGCCAAGATTGTCAAGGGCTACGCCAAGGAGCTTGCGGAGCGGACGGGCACGCGGCTCTGGGGGGAGATCTCTGAGATTGTCGAGGCGGAGATGCTAGCCGCGAAGAAGCTCCACCCAAACCTGGACTTCCCGGTGGCGAGTGTCTACTACTTAATGGGCCTGCCGATTCCACTCTATACCCCGATTTTTGTGCTAAGCCGCATCACGGGCTGGAGTGCACATATTATTGAGCAACTGGAAAATAACCGCATCATCCGGCCCGGACACCTCTACAATGGCCCAGAGCTCCGATCCGTGCGTAAGTGATAGACATTTTGGAGACGCTCGGAGGGTAGGCTCAGGGAAATCTATCCTGGAAAGCGAGCCCCTCCATGTTACCCTTTCTTTTGTTCTGCCCCACAGCGCAAAGCACACCCGTTGCACTTGACACCCAGCGCGAGGCGCTGGACTGGCACCAG
>JANNDD010000284.1:0-6906 GCA_031387365.1 Armatimonas sp.
GGCGTTCCTCGGCGAGATGACGTGCGAGCACCCCGACGACTACGCCGCATTTGTAGCGCTCTACGATGGCGAGATCTCCTACGTGGATGTGCAGGTAGGGCGACTAATCGCGCACCTGAAGCAAGAGAATCTCTGGGATAATACGATCTTTGTTCTGATGAGCGACCACGGCGAGGCATTTGGCGAAGGAGACATTCACTTCGACCACCACGGACTTTATGATGCTGTGGCACGCGTCGCACTCATGGCAAAAATTCCTGGCACTGAGCCTACTCGAACGAGTGCTCTCGTCTCCACAGAGGACATTCTGCCAACACTCGCCGCACTGTGCAGCTGGGAGCTTCCGACCGGCTACGAACTCACCGGCCAGAGCTTCGCACCTGCGCTACAAGGTGAGGAGTTCACAGGCCGTGAGCGCGTCTTCTGCGTCGAATCGTCGCGGCAGGCATCGCTGGCGATTCGCACGCCCAAGTGGAAGCTCATCCAGCCCATTGTGGAGGATGTCCACGGCAATCCCCTGCCGCATCTGCACGGCACGCCACGCGATCCCGAGCTGCTGCTCTTCGATCTGGAGAACGATCCCCATGAAAAATACAATCTCTCCAAGACGCACCCAGACATTCGGGAGGCGCTTCTTGGGGAGCTGGAGGACTGGTATGCACAGGAGATTGCCTTGCGCGAAGGCCACGATCCTATTAAGGAGAATGGTCTGAGCTTGAGCTACGAGATCTTTATGAAGCGACTGCTGGCAAGGCATAAGAAATGAGCCTGACCCCACCCGAACCCATCCCAAAACCCATCCCCCCGGCCCCCTTCCCTCAGGACAAGGAAGGGGGAGGTAGGAGGGGGTTCGTGATCTGGCTAACGGGCCTCAGTGGTGCGGGGAAAACCACAGTCGCACACGGGCTGGCGGAGGCACTGCGGGAGCGCGGCATTGGCAAGCTCGAAGTGCTCGATGGCGATGCGGTGCGGGAGAATCTCTCCAAGGGGCTGGGATTCTCTAAGGCAGACCGGGACACCAATGTGGCGCGGATCGCGTTTGTGGCGCAGCTTTTAGCACGCAACGAGGTCAATGTGATCGTCGCCGCGATCTCGCCCTACGCCGAGGCGCGGGCAGCGGCGCGGGAGCGGATTGGTGAGGGTTTTATCGAGGTGCACGTGGACTGCTCGCTCCCTGAGCTGGTTCGCCGCGATGTAAAGGGGCTCTATGCCAAGGCGCTCGCGGGAGAGCTGGCGCACTTTACGGGGGTCTCCGATCCCTACGAAGCACCAGAGCACCCGGACATTCGTATTAGTAGCGAGAGCCAGAGTGCCGAGCAAAGCGTGGCGGCAATTATGGCGTTTTTGGAAGCAAGGGGAAAACGGTGACACTCAGCCACCTAGATGAGCTGGAGTCGGAGAGTATCTACGTGCTGCGCGAAGTTGCAGCGCAGTTTGAGAACGTCGCGTTGCTCTTCTCAGGCGGGAAAGACTCGATCGTACTGAGCTATCTGGCCCGAAGAGCCTTCTGGCCCGCGCGGATTCCCTTTGTCTTGATGCATATTGATACGGGGCACAACTTCGAGGAGACACTCACGTATCGGGACACCTGGGCCGAAAAACTTGGGGCACGGCTACTCGTACGCAGCGTCCAGGACTCAATAGACACGGGACGGGTGATAGAAGAGAGTGGCGTTTATGCCAGTCGTAATGTCTTGCAGACAGTGACCCTAGTGGATGCGATTTCCGAGCTAGGGCTGGATGCCTGCCTCGGCGGGGCACGACGTGATGAAGAAAAGGCGCGAGCAAAGGAGCGCTTTTTCTCGCACCGGGATGCGTTCTCGCAGTGGGACCCTAAAAACCAGCGCCCCGAGCTCTGGCATCTTTTTAACGGCCACAAA
Source organism: Armatimonas sp. (assembly GCA_031387365.1). Classification (GTDB taxonomy): domain Bacteria; phylum Armatimonadota; class Armatimonadia; order Armatimonadales; family Armatimonadaceae; genus Armatimonas. Next base: position 1,881 of record JANNDD010000284.1, read on the forward strand.
GCCCCGGGGGAGCATTTCCGAGTATTCCCGATCTCCAACTGGACGGAGCTCGATATCTGGCGCTACATCCAGCGAGAGAACATCCCCATGCCTTCGCTGTACTTCACGCATACCCGTCCTGTTTTTGAGCGAAGCGGCATGGTGCTCGCCGCCAGCGAACTTCTCCCGCGCCTGCCCGAGGAGACGGTCACTGAGCGCCGGGTACGCTTCCGTACGATTGGCGATATGACCTGCACAGGGGCCGTGGACTCGCCCGCCTCCACAATTGCGGAGATTGTCGCCGAGGTTGCCGCCGCCCGCACCACCGAGCGTGGCACCCGCGCCGACGACAAACGCTCTGAGGCGGCGATGGAAGACCGAAAGCGCACGGGGTATTTCTAAGCCATGGAGTTGTTACGATTCACCACGGCCGGGAGCGTGGACGATGGGAAATCCACGCTCATTGGTCGCCTGCTCTACGACTCCAAAGCCATCTTCGATGATCAGCTGGATGCGCTCCACCGGGCATCGCTTCGGCGCGGCGAGGAGCAGGTAAACTTGGCGCTACTTACGGACGGACTACGCGCCGAGCGGGAGCAAGGCATTACCATTGATGTCGCGTACCGCTACTTTGCGACCCCAAAGCGCAGCTTTATTATTGCCGACACGCCAGGCCATGTGCAGTACACGCGCAACATGGTCACGGGCGCTTCGACCGCACAAGTGGCCGTGATTCTGGTGGATGCCAGGCAAGGGGTTGTTGAGCAGACCCGGCGGCATGCGTATCTTGCAGCACTACTCGGGCTCTCGCATATTGTCTTTGCGATCAATAAAATGGATCTCGTGGGGTACGAGCAGGCGGCGTTTGAGCGGGTAAAAACAGCACTGGAGCAAGTGGCGACGCATCTGGCTCCCACGGCGCAAGTGCATTTTCTGCCGATAGCCGCGCTACACGGCGACAATGTTGTCGAACGCTCCGATAAGCTCGCTTGGTATAGTGGCCCCACACTTTTGGAGCTTCTGGAAACACTTGAAGCCCCCCATCAAGCCGGCCCCGCACGCTTTCCCGTACAGTACGTGATCCGTCCCCAGAGCCCCGACTTCCCGGACTACCGAGGCTACGCGGGCCGCGTGGTCGGTGCGCCCTTGCACGTTGGCGAGCGTGTGGTGGCACTGCCCAGCGGGCTGGAGACGGAGATCACGGGCATCGAGACAATGGACGGCCCGCTAGAAATTGCGGAGCCAGGGCAGAGCGTCACGGTGCGCGTCAAAGATGACCTCGACCTGAGCCGTGGAGACCTACTCGCGCCCGTCGCCGCTCCGCCCACCGTGGCGCAAGAGTTAACCATCACCCTGTGCTGGCTCGCGACCGCGCCGCTGCGGCTCAATGCCCGCTACAAAATCCGTCACACCAGCCGGGAAGTGCTGGGCATGGTGACGGGAATTGACTTTGTGGTGGATATTGAGACGCTGGAGCATATCCCCGCCGATGGCCCGCTGACGGCCAATGCAATCGCCCAAGTGCGCCTACGGCTGGCAGCGCCGCTCTTTGTAGATGACTACACGGTCAATCGGACGATGGGGAGCTTGATTTTGATTGATGAAGCAAGCCATGTCTCTGTCGGGGCAGGTATGATAGTAACACCATGACAGAGACCCCTTTTGGCCTGGGCTTCACCGACCGCGCCCTCACAGAGCCCGAGGTGGAGCAGATCGTCGCGCAGACCCTCGCTCCCCTAGAGATCTCTGGCAAGCGCCTGCTTCTGATTGTCCCCGATGCCACCCGCACCGCACCGGTTGGCTGGCTCTTTCGCGAGATCTACGCCCAGACCCACGCCGCCGGAGCGCATTTGGACGTCATGATCGCCCTGGGCACCCACCGCGCCATGACCGAGGAAGAGATCTGCCAACGATTGGAGATCACGCTTGAGCAGCGCTACGCAACCTACGGCTCGGTGCTATTTTTGAACCACGCCTGGGACGATCCCAATGCACTGGCGTATCTCGGGACAATTCCCAGCGACGAAATCTCCACCCTCTCCGATGGCCTGTTTGCGATGGATGTGCCCGTGCGCATCAACAAAATCATCTATGATTACGATCGGCTGATGATCTTAGGCCCCGTCTTCCCGCACGAGGTCGTGGGCTTCTCAGGCGGCAATAAGTATCTGTTTCCGGGCATTAGCGGCCCCGAGGTGCTGAATTTCTTCCACTGGCTGGGGGCGGTGATTAGCAACCCGCTGATCATCGGGCATAAGTGGACTCCGGTGCGAAAAGTCGTAGATCGGGCCGCTGCAATGGTGCCGACTCCGCGTACCGCGTTCTGTATGGTGGTCGAGAAAGGCGAGCTGGCCGGACTCTACGCGGGCTCTCCCGAAGCGGCTTGGGACAGCGCCTCGGATCTCAGTGATGCGCTGCACATCACCTACATGCCCCGTGCTTTCCATACAGTGCTCTCCTGCGCCCCGCCCATGTACGACGAGCTCTGGGTCGGGGGAAAGTGCATGTACAAGCTAGAGCCCGTGGTCGCCGACGGCGGCGAGCTGATTATCTACGCACCCCACATCCACGAGATCTCCGTCACCCACGGGGAGCATATCGAGCGCCTGGGCTACCATGTTCGCGATTATTTTCTTGCGCAGTGGGAGACTTTCAAAGACGAGCCCTGGGGCACCATGGCGCACTGCGTCCATGTCAAGGGCGTCGGCACCTACGAAAACGGCATTGAAACCCCCCGTGTTACTGTCACGCTTGCCACTGGCCTCTCCGAGGAGCTTTGTAAGAAGATCAACCTCGGCTACCGCGACTGGCGCACGATCAACGTGGACGACTACAAAGATAAAGAAGACGAAGGCATTCTCTATGTGCCTAAAGCTGGAGAAATGCTCTACCGAGTCAGAGCGAGCGACTGAGTTTTTTGGCTTTGAAATACTCCAGCCAGCGGCGGGTGATCGTGCTACTGATGCTCGGCTTTTTCTCGCGGGCGAGCTCGTTTATGGTCTTGCCCCAGTAAAACCCGATCCAGCCGTCGGCGAGCTTGCGTGAGCCCTCGATAAAGGCATCTAGCTCCGGGATGCTACACTCTAGCGGGAACATCTCCTCGATAATCAGCGGCTTGCCGATGGCGTACGTTGCCAGTGCGGTGAGGGCTTTCTCGACCTCGCCCTTCTTGGGATAGAAGTGAACACTCACAAAATCCAGCTTCTCTCCGACTTCTTTGGTGTAGAACTGTGGCTTCGCGCCGGGAAAGACCAGCGCCCAGGGAATAACCCCCAGCGTGATCAGGCGCTTTGGATCGTGCAGACGGATCGCGGCCACGAGGGTCTCGATCCAGCGCCGCGCCACGTCGTCTTCGGTCCGTCCCGCCAGATCCAGCGTGATGCGCTGGACGAAGTTCTTGCCGCCAAACTCGCCCACCAGCCACTCTTTCTCTTTCGTTCCGGCGCCAGGTACGACCGGCTCGTTCATCAGATCGTAGCAGAAGATCGCGGGGCTCGTGGCGCAGACTTTCGCGATGCTTGCCCAGAACAGCGCTTGTGCCTCCCAGCGTGTGCTCTCGGAGAGTGCGTTGTACCAGGCCGGAACGGCTTTTTTGTGGTAGCACCCCAACCCCGTCATATCCAGGTAAAGGCCCGTCGTCTCCGCCAGCGCTACTAGTCGCGCAAGCTGCTTCAGCGCTTGTGCATCCGGCTCGTGCGGCGATTTCAGAAACCTGCCCACCTGAAGATGCACACGAACCACATTAGCCCCCAGCGCCTTCATCTCCTGGAAATCCCCGACAACGGTGGGCCACTCGCGCTCCCAGTAGTCTTCGAGCAAGCGCCCGGTGGCATCGTGGTCGTAGTTGAAGCCCCAGGCCAGAAAGCGTTCTCCGGAGTGCTCGCAGGAAAAGTGCCTGCCGTCTTTGCTGAGCCGAATCGGTTCGAGGGGGGCATTCATTTCGTGGCCTCCAGCGCCTTGAGATAGTCCCGACCGTAGAGGCCGTTCTCCAGCCCCCGAATCAGTACAGCAGGCAGGTCTTGCTGGTACTCGGAAAAACACGCGGAGCAGCCCAGAGCAATCGCGGCCACGGAGTCGGTGTCTCCGGTGAAGGCAACGGCGGCGCGGAGCAAGTCGAACTGCTTACGACAAGTGATCAGCGCAGTAAGAGCGGCGCGGACGGTGGAGACGCCGTGCAGAGGCACTTCCCCTTTCCATGGCTCCGACCAAGGCGTTCCGGGGACGTGTTTTTCCAAGAATGCCGCCAGCTCGCCGAGTTTGCCGAGGTGCTTGAGACCAAAGTGCGCCATCAATCCCACGGCCTGCGACGAAGCAATCCCGCCGGGCGTGTTGTGGGTGATCGCCGCTTGAACTTTGGCGTAGGCTTTGACTTTCGTTACGCTTGAGAGCAAGCCCAGCGGCACCGAGCGCATCGCCGCGCCATTTCGATCGCTGGTAGGGTTGAGTTTTCCGAGTAAGTCTGCGCCATTCTTGCACTCCTTTAGGACGCCCTCAAAGCCGCGTGCATAGCCGGGACGTGGATCGCGGTGGTAGGCAGAGACAAAGCGATTCGCCAGATAGTGCGGCGTCCACGGCTCACTGAGGCACATGGCCTCCCAGATCGCCAGCGTCATCTGGATAACGTTGACAGATAAAACAGTCTGGGTGGAGGCCCGAATGAAGTAGAAGCCTTTAGGGGGGAATCGCAGTTTGAACGCTTCCTTCTCGTTGTTGATCACGGAACCATTGAAGCAGTCATTGACTCTTTTGACATCAAAGAATCATGCTGATCCTGAAGAATCCAGGGAATCTCCGGTGTTGTACACTCATCGTCCTCGTCGTCCGGTGCATCTAAATCGGCAGGGCGCACCACAGCGGGGAGGCACTCGACAATGACCTCGGGGAAGCGTGGCGGAGTGTACTGCGGGCCTTTCTGGTGCTCGGTGAGTTCTTCGACCTGGGCGCTCTTGTAGGCGCTCTCCAGGACGATGTGCGCGGATCGTACCCGATCTGCGGGCCGGGCTTCTTTGTCGCGCATGATCTCGGTGAGGGTGGCGACGGCATCGGC
>JANNDD010000337.1:0-3003 GCA_031387365.1 Armatimonas sp.
GCCTTTACCGACACCCTCCAGCGCGATACCTTTCTTGCGAACTTTGCCCAGCTCCAGAAGTCAGAAGGAGCTGCGCAGGTGAGTGGTGGTTGGTGGCGCCAAGGGCAGGGAACCGTCGGCTAGGTTTTAGTGCTCGCTGGAGCGACAGATAAACGGAGGACAACCATGAACCGTGTGACTTGGCAGTGGAAAGAAGATGATCTTGCACTCTGGTACCAGACATGCCCTATAGATGAAGCCTACAAAAAGCGGTGTCGTCAGTGGCAGAACTCTTGCACGTTGGTCGCTGCCTGGATAGGGCTTTCTTTGGTGCGTTTCCTGGCCGGGAGTGGCGTGGCCCTCCTTGGTGTTATCGTCGGAATCGCAGCGGTCTATGGCATTCTGGGGTGGTATCTGCGTGGGGACAACCGCTTTGTTCGGAACCAGTGGATACGTCAGGCACGCAAGGAGTTCGATCCGTCGGAGTGCTTCACGCTGGTTGTCGAGCCCGAGGGGTTCTGGATTCTTCAGGAAGGGGCCGAGGACTGGTACGCACGGGCGAGTCTGGTGTCGGTGAATGTTCTCCCCGGCGGCTTTGTCGCGATTCTACTCAAGGGGATGGACGAGCCCTTTACGATTCCTCCGAGCGCCTTTACCGACACCAGCCAGCGGGACGCCTTTGTCCAGCAGCTCACGGGGGGAAGTGGCCCCTGGTGGCGTCAGCGCTCGGGAGTAGACATGTTGTGAACCTGATATTTCTCCCAGAAACATTTGCGGTCTGGAAGCTCCCCGCCACGGCTCCGCTGCCGCAAGTGGCGTTCTTCGCCGCCATACGAACTCGCGACGAGCTCTCGCTGGTCACGGAAGATGCGCTGGCCCCCAAAGGCGTCCCCTGCGAGCGTGGCTGGCGTGCGCTAAAAGTCGCTGGGCCGCTGGATTTTGCGCTGACGGGGATTCTCGCCGCGCTCGTCGTGCCCCTCGCCGACGTCAAGATCCCGATCTTCGCCCTCTCGACGTTTGACACCGACTACGTGCTAATCAAAGATGCTCAGCTCACCGAGGCCATCACCGCGCTGGAGGGAGCGGGGCATGTTTTAGGGGGTTAACGAGAATTCTTTCAAGAGACGGGTCACGGTTTCAAGCTCAGCTCCTTGTGTCCGAAAAAGCTCTAGCAAGCTCAGGTATTCTTCTTGTTCGCGCTGACGCTCTGCCTGGAGATAGCGGTATTCAACCAACTCTGGACGATTGAGATGAAGTACGGTTATATGATTAGTCCCGCGTTCGGTCAGGCCAATGAGGCTGTAATCGGTTGTGAGTTCGTAGTGTTCTATCAGCAGATCGTGAAGAGGGTGGAGAAGTTGCCGATTCGGCTCGATTTGCCAGTAGTCTGATTTGAAATGGTTGCAGGCGAAGCAGCAATAAACCAGATTATCTCCCTCATCTGTGCCATGGTGAGCGCGAGGGCGAAAATGGTCGAGCGTGAGCTGCGAGCCTGCATCTCCCTCGCGAACGCCACAGTAACCACAGCGAAAGTCATAAAGTTGGCGCAGTCGCTCACGCACGGCTTAGGCCGCGCTCTTCTGAAGTTGGGCAAATTCTGCGTCAATACTGATCTTTTCACGCTCCAGGTTCTCAAGTGTTTGTCGTGCTTGAGCGATTATTTCCGTTCGGCGTTGGATGAGCAAACGCAGGGTTTGGTTACGCGATTTTAGTTGCGTGATCTCATCGCGGACGTTTGTATTTGCTTGGGGCAAGATATCCGTATGCATAGGGCAATTATACACCAGCCAGAATAGCGGGGGCGAGCCAGGTGGCCCAGCAGTAGGCTTCTTTTCCGTTGGCGTCGGTGGTGAGGGTGAGCGTAATCGTGCGGCCTGCGTAGGGCGTGAGGTCAATCGAGTGCGGGTGGGGCTTGCCGCAATCCGTAACTTTGGTGCTCCAGATTTCTTTGCCGTCAATGCGCACCCCGAAAGTGATGCCGCTCGGCGAGGGCTCTTTGGCGCTGTTGAGAACCTCGAAACGGAGCGTCAGGCGCGCGGCTTTGGGGAGCGTGACGGGGAAGCTGGCCTCCGCGACTCCGATGGCCTTGGGGTGCTGAAAAAGGCCAGGGACGCGCTTGCCGCTGCTAGTTTTCTCCTTGGCTTGCCGCCAGTCCAAGCCATTGAGCGCTGTGGCTGTCCAGAGCTGCTTGACCCCATCCCAGACCACCTCGCCGGAGTAGAGGCTCTCGGTGCCAACCCCGGAGCGCTCGCCAATACGCTTTGTCGTGGGCTTGGCGTCGTCCCAGCTCTTGAGGCCGGTTAGGGGGAGCAGCGGCGCGATAGTGGCGGCCCACTCGGGAGTCTCGGCTTTCTGGCAGACACTCCACATCGGGCGGCGGCGGCCCTCTAAGTCCCGTAGGCCCAGCTTGAGGCCGCCTTCTCCAGGGTGATCCTGGTGCCGGTGCAGGATAAACGCGTCTATTCCGGGCATCTGGCGCACTTTCTCGAAGGCATAGGCATAGGCTGCGGCCTGGATCTTCTCCGCTTGCTCGCCGCTGCCCTTGCAGTTGAAACCCTGCTCGGAGAGAATCACCCGCCGCGCGGTATTGCTGACACGCTGGCCGGGTAGATTCAGATAGGCAAGCAACACCTCGAGGTTCTTGAACGTGATAATGGGCGTGTCAAAGCCCAGCCCGGCGTCTTCGTCGTCCCAGAACACTGGATCAAAAAGCCCCTGCGGATACGGGTGCTGCGCGATGTGCCAGTCAAAATCCCCCTCGGCCTTGCTGAGTGCATTCAGGCCGTCTACGAGCTGCCTGCCAGGCATTGTCCTATCCGGAGCTTCGTGGCGGTCGGTCCAGTAGTAGTCCATCGAGATATAGACCCGCAGGTCTTGATGGACGCTTTTTACGGCGAGCCACGCCAATCTCAGCGCATTGGCGTACTCGCGCACGACCGTTTCGCCCGTGGCTTTTCCCAGGTTGTACCAGTGCCAGTGGCTCTGAACCTCGTTGCCAATAATAAAGCCGCCCACGCGTCCAAA
>JANNDD010000338.1:0-8276 GCA_031387365.1 Armatimonas sp.
GGCCGTATGAGCCAAGGCGATACATTCTTCACCCGAACATCTCCCGAACGCACTGAGGGCTTCGTAGCGCGAACCAGTGCCGATCCCGTGCTGTCGCGCTTCGGCCACTACGTTCCGCTGCCCTCGGTCTACTACAAGCTCTTGCCCATCCTCACCCCCTCGGAGGTGAAAGTGCTTCTGGTAATTCTGCGCCAGACTCTGGGCTGGACGGATAAGGAAACAGGCTCGCGCAAAGAGCGCGAGTGGATCACTCAGGGCGTTATCGCCAAGCGGACCAACCTCAACCGCGAGACCATCGGCAAGGCAGTCAAGGGCTTGGTTGAGTTGCAGGTCGTCCGGGTGGAGAACGAAGCCGGGATAGCGCTCGCCACTCCCAAAGAGCGGCGGCGCAACCAGTCCCGCACCTACTACCGCCTCAACCCACCGTCCAAGCAGCTCCTGGAAATGGAGGAGCCGTGAAGAGAGTCCTGGGAGCGATGAGCCGCGAGGACGCCCTGCGCCTGGCCGAGGAGCTGTTTTCAGATCGGAGCCGGAACAACCGTCTCGACTCATCCGATACGAGTATTAATACTCTTTATAAAAGAGAGAATATACTACCGGACAATCCGACAGAGGACGGCGGCCTTTTAGGGTCCGCCCGTCCCTCTGATCGGTCTTGTCCTGAAAAGAAATCGAGCGCTCACGGGAAGCTCACCCGCCAGGACATCTTCGCGGTGGATGTCCTGGGGCGGCGTGAGCGGTTGCCGGTTGAGGAGATGAGCGAAGCCAGCTACCAGAAGCTGCTCGATGCGGCCAGAAACCCGATCCGAGTTGACGGCCCGATGCCGGAGCTTACGGAGCGTTCAGACCCAGTACCCGCCAGACCGCCGGAGTGGTGGGAGCTGCCAGACAAGACGGCTTCGGTTGACGAAGTGAAGGCAGCGCTTAGGCGCAACTTGGAAGAACTTGAGAAACGGCGCGGCAACGCTCCTGCGGGGTGGAAGCGGGCTTTGTAGGGCTTGCCCTGAATCACGGGTGGGGATAGAATCTCCGCGTCTACACTACACGTCTGTGGTGCTCGGTGGCAGTCAAAGGAGACAGGTCAATGAGGACAATGCCACCGAGATTTTTTTAACGATCTCCTCGCTATGTACCTGTATTCGTATAGCGGTAGAAGGTAGCAGAAGAGACGCCGAGCTGCTTGCAGATGTCGGCCACGGAAAGGCTCGGGTCAGCACGGAGGCGCTGCGCCATCGCCCGCTTCTTCTCGTCCATAGCCTTGGGGCGGCCACCCTTCCTGCCACGGGAGCGAGCAGCCTTAAGCCCCGCCCTAGTGCGCTCACGGATCAGATCACGCTCGAACTCGGCAAGCGCCGCAAACAGGTGAAAGACTAGCTTCCCGCCCGGCGTGGTGGTGTCTATGGACTCCCGGAGGCTCTTGAAGCCAATCCCAACCTTCTCAAGCTCCGTGACGGTCTCGACTAAGTGCTTGAGGCTGCGCCCTAGGCGGTCTAGTTTCCAGACGACCAGGGTATCGCCCTCCCGAACGAAGCCAAGGGCCTGTACGAGTCCCACTCGGTCTTCCTTGGCACCGCTCTCCTGGTCGGTGAAGATGCGCTCGCAGCCTGCTGCCTTCAGTGCGTCTATCTGGAGGTCAAGGTTCTGATCTTGGGTAGAGACGCGGGCGTAGCCAACCAGCATCATAGCTTTTCTCTCCAAGGCATCATGGCAGTTCACCTCGAAGGAGCATCTCAAGGCCGAGCTCCAAGTCGCTCTTTCTGAGCACCGCGTCAATGGTGCCAGGTCGCACCTCTTTGGCGAAGGCGAGAATCTGCTCCAGGGTAGCCTTCAGCTTGTCCGCCTGATCTTTCAAGCGCTCGATCTCGCTCTTCTGAGTAGTATTAAGGCGAAGCTGGCTCCAGCGGCGCAGCTGCTCGGGCCAGAGCCAGTGGTCTTCCAGCATCTCGCCGTAGACTTGCTCGATGCGATCCACAAGCGCGTCATCAAAGACGTGGGGACGGCTCCGTCCTTCCTGAAGTGTCTCCCACTGCTCCTCAACATCGGAAAGTTGTCTGTCGATGATGGAGGCGATGAAGGAAAGCTGGCTGATTGGTTGCCACTGCGGTTCTTCTGTTTCTGTCACAGGGGAAGGTTCGCCGCAACTCTCTCAAAACCCTTCAAAGCAAGCCGCAATAGAGAATTTGTTTTTGAATGAGATTTAGAGAGACTTTGAGAGCAGCTCCGTAGAGGGGAAGACCCCGGAGGCGACGTAGCCTCTAGGGTCTCTCAGAAACGCTCGTTTTATATTAATTTGACTTGCAGACGAGATGCCATGAACGGGGTTCACCTTAAAACATGAAGGTACTGCGGCCCACCGCCAGAGGCAATTTATTTACAAGATAGTAAATCTGCAATTACTTTATCATCTCTCATCAAAGCTGCATCGCAAGCACTAATACCTGAATTATTCCTTATGTTTTTATCAGCACCTAATTTCAAAAGATATTTAACAACTTTTATCCGACCATTCGTCGCTCCTATGATCAATGGCGTGTCTCCACGTTTATCTTTCATATTAAAATTAGCACCTCTGTCTATTCTGAATTTTAAATATGATTCATCATCACAATTTGCACTTTTGAACACAAATTCATCAGCATCAGATTTAAAACAAATATTCATAAACATGAAAAACCCAGCAGAGACACAAATCAATGCCGATAAGCATCTGCTTTTAGTGCTTTTTACGAAAAAAAACACTATTGCCGACAAGATCATTAATACGAAAAATACTTCTATCTTCTGTTCAATATACATAGTAACGTTCTCCATATTCACATGCTTCGCTTTGTTGATTAACAAAGCGAAGCATGGACAGAAACTATTTCTCTATTTCCTCTTCACTATTTCCTCAGGAGGCCGGTGTTCATTTCCTTTGCCTATTGGTATCGGCCCAGTCCACGGTTTCTTTGGAGCAATGAGCTGACCCGGGTCATTAAACGAACTATTACCGTCAAAACGCTTCCATTGATACGGTGGAAATGGTAGATAAATGATTAAATCACTTGAGCCACCAATGCCAACCCATTCTTTTTTACCTTTATCCCATAATCCATCCATATCAACATGTCCTCCACCTACATACTCATGAGGCTTAACAGGTATTAGCATATACCCTGAACCTGGAAGATCCCATGCTGGAATCGGCTTTGAACCTGGCTCATCAATTATCCAATCTGGTGGCCTTGTGCCTGGAACAGTAGGATCTCCTGGTTTTGGTCTCCGCCTATACTTAGGATCATCAACTGTTCCTACACCCCACTGTAATTCGCCAGTATTATTTGACAACTTACCATGATTTTCTTCAAGGCCTTTTGGATCAATGCCATTTACCGGGTCACTATTAACATAGATGTACCAGTTGTAGCCATCCTGAATCGGATCACGGGAGATGAAACGCCCGGTGCTGGCATCATACATACGATGCCCCAAGCGCATCAGCCCAGTTTCGCTGTCCTGCTGGTAGCCATGACTGCCCGCGAACCCGAATGGCGTAGGAGTGCTTCCGCTGCTCGTCACCACCAGCCCGAACGCATCGGTGCTTCGCGCATCCGTCACCGTGCCGCTCGTGTTGGTCAGCGCCCGAACGCTGCCCAGAGCGTCCGTATGGTAGAACTTGCTTGTCCCGCCACGGTTCTCAGAGATCAGACCAGAAGCACCATGCGCGTAGCTGGCAGAACCATCGGCGAGTACTTGGCTATCAATGGCATCATCGGCCAGGATGTAACTGGCACTCGCCCCGTTCGACTTGCCAACACGCTGACCCAAGCCGTTGAAGGCGTAGTCCACCGTAGTGCCGCCCGTCGTCTCGCTCTTCAGACGAGACTCCGCGTCCCAGCTTAGGCTGATGCTTCCACCGCTCCAACTCACGCCGGTCGTGTTGCCCGCATTGTCGTAGGAATACGTCTTGCCACCCGCCGCTGTCAGCTTGTTGGCATCGTCATACGAATAATTCTCCGTCGTCCCACCCAGAACTTTGGTTGCCCGGTTGCCCGAATTGTCGTACGTGTAGGAAATACTGTATGCACTCGTGCCCGTCCGAGCCTCGCTGGTAAGCTGCCCACCCGCATCGTAACCGTAGCTCGTCGCGTACCCTGAGCCCGTGTCGCTCGTCTTTCTTCCAAGGCTGTCGTAAGCATACGTCGAGGTGGCGACCGTCGTGCCGGACTTCACCGAGACCACACTCGAAAGGTCTGCCGTTGTGCCGTCAAACGTCCGCGTTTCCACGCTCCCATCGGGCTTCGTCACGCTCGTTAAGCGGTTCGCATTGTCGTAGCTGTTGGTCGTGGTTTGGCTGCCACCAACTACCGTACTGCTCATCCGACCCGCCGCGTCATAAGCATACGTGACCGTCGTTGTCCCATCAGAGCGCGTGTAGAGCTGGTCGGCGTTCGTGTAGCTGTACGTCACGCTACCCGCAGGAGCCGCGCGCGTCGTCAGCTTGCCAGCACCATCGTATGAGTAAGTGGTCGTGCCGCTCCCGTCCACCATGCTCGTCTTCTGACCGTCGTTGTTGTAGCCAAACGTGACATCCGACGTGCTGTCAGAGTAGTCAACATCCGTTAGCTGCCCCGCCGAATCGTAGGCGTTCGTGGCAGAGACACCACGACCATCGGTTTTACTTGCCACTTGCCCGTTGGCATCGTAGGAATACGTCTGGCTCGTGGAGTCCGGGTACGATATCTGGCTGAGCTGGTTGCGACTCGTGTAACTGTAGCTCGTTACCTTACCACGACCATCCGAAAAGCTCGTCTTGTTGCCCACAGCGTCGTACGCGAAGTAAACCACCCGAGAAAGCGCATCCGTGTGGCTCGTGACGCGCCCGGCATCGTCGTAGGCGAAGCTGTCCGTCTGGCTTAGCGCGTTGGTCTGGCTCGTCTTGAGGCTACCCACGTTGTAGGCAAACGTCGTCGTGCGAGAGCCAGGAGCTGTCACGCTCGTCACCCGCCCCAAGTTGTCGTAAGCCGTTGAGACTACTTTGCTGGTGGCATCCGTGACGCTCGTGGGCATGCCCAAGATGTTGTAAGCCGTGCTCGTGGTGTGGCTCAGTGCATCCGTCATGCTCGTCTGGTTGCCGTAGCTGTCGTAGGCAAAGCTCGTCGTCTGGGAGAGCGGGTTCGTGGCCGCTGTCACCAGGCCGTACGAGTTCACCGTGAACGAGCTGCTGTGGCTCAGTGGGTCGCTCGTGCTGGTCAGGTTCCCGTTGCTGTCATAGGAATAACTCGTGACCTTGCCAAGAGAGCTGGTCACGCTGGTCGGGTCGTTCTTGGCGTTGTAGACACTCGTCGTCACATGGCTCAAAGGATCGGTCACGGTCAGAACATTGCCCCTGCTGTCGAAAGTGTAGCTTGTCGTGTAGCTCAGAGCGTCCGTCACGCCCGTCTTGTTGAAGCTCCCATCGTAGCTATAGCTCACACTAGCACCACCGGGAACCTGCACCGTGCTAAGCGCACCACCCGAGTAGTAGTGGTACGTGCTGTTGCTACGCGCATCCGTTATCGTGGTCATCCCCGACGAATACGTGTAGCTCGTCGTCTGCGAAAGAGGATTAACTTCCGTCTTGAGACTACCATCACTGTTGTAGGTGTAGCTCCAGACCTTGCTGCGAGGATCGGTAATACTCGTAATCCGGTGGCTCGAATCGTAGCCGTAGCTAATAACTGGAGTCTGGCTACTCGCCGTCGGGTACGTCACGCTCGCCAGGTTGCCGCTGCTGTAGCTGAAACTAAACGTGCGACTTGCCGGGTCGGTCACACTGGTGATCTGGTTACTACCATTGTAGGAAATGCTCAGAGTTCGGCTGTTGGCATCTACCACACTGGTCACGAACGCGTTGCTGTTGTGATTGATCGTGAGGGCGTTGCTGTTGCGATCCGTAATGCTCTTGCAAACCCACTCGCTTGCCACGGTCTGAAAGGCGTACTTCACCTGGCTCTTAGTCGTCAGCGTGTACGTGCTCGTGCCGGAGCTGTAAACCAGTGTGTCGTGAATACCAGTCGGGGCCGAGAAGCTACCATCAATGTTCTTGGTGAAGACATAGGCCAAGTCATTGCCCCAGTGCATCGCCACATCGCCCGTGCCCGAGTCAACAACTAAATACATATCGAAGCTATGCGTCCATTGGTAGCCAAGCTCCGCGTTATGGTTGCCCTCGCTGTTGTGGTAGATCGTGAAGTTGACCGGCAGGCCACCACGCGCCGTCCAGCCCACAATCGGCAAGCTGGTGAGCTTATTTCCATTGCCCGTATTGGTTCCCCCTACACTGCCTTCCCACCCGTAGGTGGAGCCAGAATCAGGATCGAGTGAGAGCTCGTGTGGCCCTGCTCCCTTGATATGCGCAAGTTCAAAGGGTGTCAGGGTGCGTGAATTACCCTTAGCCTTATGGTGTGTGTTTGCGTAGGCCGCGCCCGCGCTAGGGCCGACACAGAGCCAAGCAAACAGTGCTGCCGTCAGCACCGCCGCTTTTCTTCGTATCGGGCTTTCTGTAAAGAACATATTGACTGTCTTTCTTGTCCAATAAGGGCAAGAAGCGATAGACTAATGTGTCTGCTGCTTCTTGCAGTTCGACGAAGCGAAGGTTCGAACCTTCGACGAGACGCCGGGGGTCTTGCTAGGCCGCCAAGCATTCGCAAGACTCCCGGTTTTCCTACTTAGGGAGTAGGCTTTTCCTACCTTTTGAGGGTAAGAAGAATCCCTCCACTCTTGGCCAGTAGGTCGGCCAATTTCACGCTCTCGGTCTTGGTCTGGTTGGGATCGTGGATCAAAGCCGACACTTCCCCCGTGAAGGCGTTCTCGGAAATCTTGAGCACCGCCACGAAGTGATTTCCTTCCCACCAAGCAATGGCGGGGGTAGGAAGCTGGGTGAGGGCATCGTGGTCTACCTGCACTCCTTCGGCCTTCAGACCGATGCTCTTAGCTCCCTTCACCAGCCCTTCAAGGGTCGTGCCGTCCACCGTGGTGCCAGAAGCTTTGGTAAGCCCCGCCAGGTCTGCCTTTACCCCCAGCTCCTTGGCGGCGATAGCCAGCGCCCGAGGGCCGCAGTCTCCAGAGCCAACAACAGGCTTACCAGAGCGAGGGATCATCTTAGCTGCGCCAGTCTTCTCCCCTTGGCTTTGTGTTGCTTGGTTCTGTGTTGGCTTTCCCTGACAGATGGCTATCTGCCTATCTAGGAACGTCTGATCTGCGGCGCTGAGGCCAGGAGAGCGGCGAAGCGCCTCCAATGGACGCAGGGCCGCTGCCTTATCACCTGACGAGAAGGCTTTGACAGCAGCCTGGTACTCAGGATTTTCCTGGATGGAGTGACTCTTGAAGCTACGCGAGGGGACGGTAGGGTTTTGAGGAGCGGGTGGCTGTGAGCTGCCAAGAAGCCAGCAACCATGGGAGAAGAAGGCGACCGGCAGAAACGCGACCAAAGACAAAGTTCGGTGGAGGATGGTTTTAGGGAACCTGCGGCAAGGGGATTTTTCGGGGAGAGCGCTCACTCTCCCCACTCTTCGAACAACAGAGAACTGCTTTACGATAGACATGCCCGACCTCCTTACCCGAATGGTATTCAGTTCAGGCGAACCTAAACCCCCTTCAGGGCGTGACAGAGCCACACTCACGGACGCACACAGCCACATTCAAGAAGACTCCAGAGCGCGTGCGCTGCACGCAAAGAGTCTACTTAGTGTTGAGTGCTACTATATTTTACGACCATCAACCTCGTGGTTACTTGTCTTGTGTCCGGCGGCGTCTTCAGCGGGGAACCATATCTATACTTTACGGTGCTTCGAAGCACCTTTTTCGGTGCCTTGTGGCACTCTACGGGGTAAGGTGGCGCTTGGAACGGCTACCCCACACCCTCGTTTTTTCTGTACAATCTTACTACTTTACTATGTAGCTTACGAGCATTGTACCGCCATTATTGGACTCCGCAAAGATTTTTTTAGAGGCTCGAAAGATCTGCCAAAGACAACCGATTTATGCACTTTATTCTAATCTTTATGCACTTTGCTCCTGAATAGACTACAAACAAGTCCTATAAAAAAAGCCACCTGAAAAGTTAGTTGTCAGGTGGCGCGGAAGTAAACTTACTGCGTGGACTGCTCGGCGTAGAGAGAGTTGAAACGGGGAATCTGCCAGCGCCGACTCCAGCGAACTGCAATGGCTACGATGAGATCAGAGTCACCTCGTTCGCGCCAAGCAGCGTTCGCCTCGTCGAGCGTCTCAAAGGTGCCGCTCACCGCGATGAGCCT
>JANNDD010000391.1:0-3075 GCA_031387365.1 Armatimonas sp.
GGCGACTTGATTGTCTCCGAGATCTACGAAGCCTACGAGCGCGGAACTTTCTGCGACGCCCTAGTCGGCCCTAGGGGCGAGCTTCAGCTCACCACGAGCCCGTTTGGTGGCGTCTTCTATCCCGTCGAACTCACCTTTCAGCTGCTTCCGGCCGTCGCGGCATCTTCTTCCTCGGGACCCTCGGCGCAACGGTAAGAACCCATCCCCCAGCCTAATTCTCCACCCCGATTAGAACGGGGTGGCTGTAGAGCGCTTCGCGCTACGAAGGGCGTGCCGCCCATAAGCCCGAGTTTGCTCAGTATGGCCGGAACGGCCTTTGTAGCCGAAGGCTCTCCAGTCCCGCCGCTCTAACCGGCGGGACAACAACCGGCGGGACTACTGGCACGCCTCGCACTCTTCGCCATTGCGCATGGCCTCAATTGAGCAGGCGAGCGCTTCGGCTTCGGTGAAGACCTTCTTGGCGGCGGCTGCCTCCGCGACGGCGGCGTTAGAGCCGGTCTCGCGCATCTTGAGGGAGACGGTGGCCTTCTCGATGTTGCTGGCACCCAGCGTGCGGAGATAGTACGTGGTTTTGAGGCCCGCGTGCCAGGCGTAGCGGTACATGTGCGAGAGCGCCTTCATGTCCGGGGTGCCCAGGAACAAGTTCAGCGACTGGCTCTGGTCAATCCACTTCTGCCGCCGAGCACCCGCGTCAATCAGCGCCTCGAAGGGGATCTGGAACGCCGTGAGGTACTTCTGCTTGATCCACTCCGGGATCTCCTCGATATTGTGCAGGTCGCCATCGAAGTACTTGATCTGATCCACGATCTCCTGGTTCCAGAGATTCGCCACCTTCAGATCGCGCACCAGATAGGCATTCAAGACCACGAAGTCGCCCGAGAGATTGGACTTCACAAAGAGATTCTTGTACATCGGCTCGATACAGGGCGACGTCCCCATGATATTGGCGATAGTCGCCGTTGGGGCGATGGCCAAGACGTTGGAGTTGCGCATGCCCTGCGTCTGTATCTTGGTTCGGAGGGAGGCCCAGTCTAGCTTGCCACCGCGCGCGACCTTGATCTCGACGCCGCGCTCTTTTTCTAGTAGCTCAATGGTGTCCGGGGGGAGCATTCCCCGATCCCACTTACTGCCCTTGAAGCTAGAGTACGCGCCGCGCTCGGCGGCGAGATCGCTCGATGCCTCGTAGGCGTAGTAGGCAATCGCTTCCATAAACTCATCATTGAACTCGATGGCCTCTTGAGAAGCAAACGGGATGTCTTTCTTGTAGAGCGCGTACTGCAGGCCCATCACGCCCATTCCCACCGGACGGTGGCGCTTGTTCGAAGTTTCGGCGGGCTTGGTGGGGTAGTAGTTGATATCAATCACGTTGTCCAGTGCCCGCACCGCTATTTGTATGGTTTCTTTTAATTTAATATGATCAATTTCACCGCTCGGAGTGAGATGATTGTCAAGAATAACGGAGCCTAAGTTACAAACTGCGGTCTCTTCGGGGCCGGTGTTGAGGGTAATCTCAGTGCATAAATTACTACTATGTATAACGCCCACATGATCTTGGGGAGAGCGGACGTTGCACGGGTCCTTGAACGTGATCCACGGGTGGCCTGTCTCAAAGATTAGCTTGAGCATCTGCTTCCAGAGCTCGATGGCCTCCACTTTCTTGCCACTGAGCTTGCCCTCGTCCACCAGCTTCTCGTACTCTTCGTAGCGCTTCTCAAATGCTGAGCCAAAGAGATCGTGCAGGTCGGGGGTGTCGGAGCTGCGGAACAGGGTCCACATCTCGCGGGCCTCCATGCGCTTCATGAACAAGTCCGGAATCCAGTTGGCGGTGTTCATGTCATGGGTGCGGCGGCGCTCATCACCGGTGTTTTTTCGCAGCTCTAGGAAATCAAAGATGTCATTATGCCAAACTTCAAGATACGCACAGCCAGAACCTGCCCTTTTACCGCCGTTGTGGGCCAGCGCCGACGTGGTCATGTAGGACTCCGCGCCCTCGACTTTTAGATCGTAAACAAATTTCACGCCCGTGAGCGGCTTAACGGACTGTACGCGTGAGTAGATTTTGTCGCCGATGGTGAGCCAGTTGTGCTTGGTCAGAACCTCACAGCCCAGAAGCTCAGCGAGGGGTTTAATGGCAGGAATGCGCACCACCCACTCGGTGGTCGTGCCCTTGAAGACTACCTCGGAGCCATCAGAGCGTGTGGCGGTATGGTCGAAGTGCCGGGTTCGCGACTTGCCTGCCGACGGAACGCCGAGGCGCAGGAGTTGGTAGCGCAGGCCTTCGATCAGTAGCTCCGACGTGTTGGAGAACGTGATTTCCTTGCCTCGACTGATGTTGCCGTCGGTGTCTACCAGGCCCCGGATAATTTGGAGCGCGTGGCCATGCGGCAGGTGCGCGAGGCGCGACGCGATCCGCTTCTTGCGGAAGGCATCGTAGAGATCGGCTCCGCTAAAAGGAAGCTGGAAGAGCGGGTCTTTGCTGGCGTTCACGCCCCATTTCATCTGACGGTAGAGGCCACGCTCGGACTCGTGCCAGCGAATCCCACGCTCCATCAGATACCCACGGGCAAACTCCAGCGAGGCCGCGTCGCTCTCTTGGTTGAAGCAGAGGCCCCACTCGGTCGCATCCGAAGTCTGGTGCCCATCACCGAGCATCATGCCGTAGAAGCGTGCATCGTCCTCGGTAAAGTCAGGCACTTCGACGATCTCCGTGGGAATCACCTGCGCCACATAATCACCGCGCTGAAGCTGACCCGCTTCGATCCAATCAAAAGTGGCTTTGCCCTTATCCAGAATCCGCGTCTTTGCCCGCTCGTTGCCCAATTCCATCGGAATGCCACGAAGCGCAAAGATTGGGTGGCCCGCCGTCACTTGAAGCGGCTCAAGACTATGCTTGATGTCAAGGGAGACAAGCGCATCGTTTTGCTCGTACTCCATCACTTTCTCGACGCGGCGGTACTCGCCGTCTTTGCCCAGCACCAGATCGCCCTCGCGGGTGTTCTCGATAGGAATGACGCCGCGCCCCGTGAAGAGCTTTGTTCCGGGGACAAAGCACTGATTGACAGCTACAAGCTGATC
>JANNDD010000464.1:0-5807 GCA_031387365.1 Armatimonas sp.
GCTTGAAGTGGTCTATGTCGAGCAGCAGTAAAACAAAAGGGTGAGGGCTCTGGACACTGCGCTCCAGGCAGAGCTGCATCTGCCGCCGGTTGATGAGCTGGGTGAGCGCATCGGTGTCGGCGAGAGTTTGCACTTTACCTAGGTGCTGCCGGATATCCGAGTTAAGCCCCAGGATACAGATGGCAATCATGCTGGCGATGAAGTACTGGGTAAAGCTCAGCTCAATCTCAGGGGTAGGATGAAACTTGCGTAAGCCACTGACATAGATTGCAACGTGGGTGGCTAAAAACGCGAAACTGACCCAGCGTGCCCGGTGGCTACTCAGAGAGAGAAAGAGGAGCAGGAACATCACAAACATCCAGCCAAAATTACCCGGGTCACCGTACTGGTAAAGAAGGCCCGTCACGGAGTGCTCCAGCTGCTCCAGATAGATGTGTAGGCAGGCCGGGATAGTGAAGGCCAGTGTGGCCTGCCGCCCTGAGATTCGATTTTTGAGAGTCAGCACCCAGACGAGGGTAAAGATAATGCTCAGCAAGGGTAAGCCGTAGTGTGCGACTTGGGTGGCATTCTTAATCTGAGTATTTTGCCATATAGATAGCAGCAGCGTCAGGATCCCGACCGGAGTGAGCACAAGTGTCAGACGGCGGAGTTTCTCCTCGATGAGAGGCGGCAAGCTAAAAGGTTCAGACACTTCCGGCATGGATATGTCTTATTTTCGGATCAACTTGCCAGGTTCAACAGAGGCAACGTGAGAAGAACTGTCGAAATAGTCTGGCATGACGATTGATCGAAAAGCGCTGGTGACGCGTCACGATGTTGTGCTCACCAAGCCCGATGCCCTGACTCCGCTGCAAGTGGGCAACGGGGAGTTCGCCTTTGCCGTGGACATTACGGGCTTGCAGAGCTTTCCTGAGTTTCATAAAAATGCGATGCAGCTCGGGACACAGTCTCAGTGGGGCTGGCACTCGGAGCCTAATCCTGCGGGCTACACGCTGGAGCAGACCGAGACGCGCTTCAATGGCGTGCCCTACCCCGACCAGTCCACCTCGCCTGCCGGGCTCTGGCTGCGTGGCAATCCTCACCGACTACAGCTAGGGCGTCTGGGATTTGCTGGGCTGGAGCTTGCGGCGCTCAGTGAAGTGCAGCAGCGCCTGTTTCTCTGGGAAGGGCGCATCGAGAGCCGCTTTCGCCTGCGTCCTGATGGGCAGCTTGTCTCCGTCGAGACGCTCTGCCACCCGACGCGGGATCTGGTTGCGGTGCGCCTCTCGCCTAGTGCGCCGCCCGTGCAGCTGCATTTTCCTGGGCCATCGGCAGACTGGATGGGCCTTGTCGAGAGCGAGAAGCACACCACTAAAGCACGGGTGCAGGGCACACGTGCTGATTTTGTGCGCGAGGGCTACCACGTGGCGCTGGCGTTCTCCAAAGGCGCGACACTCACGCAGACCGGGCCGCACACGTTTCTGCTCACGGGCGCACGTGAGATTGTTCTGGCTTTTTCCGAGCGGCCCCTGCCCGAGAAACTCCCCCGTTTTACCGAGACAAAGCGCACCACACAGCGCCACTGGGAGCGCTTCTGGAGCACGGGCGGTGCACTGGAGCTGGGCAGCTCTGCGCCGGAGCGTGAGCTGGAAAGGCGCATTGTCCTCTCGCAGTACCTCACCGCGATCCAGTGCGCTGGGTCGCGTCCCCCGCAGGAAACGGGGCTGGTGCAGAACTCATGGCACGGAAAGTTTCACTTGGAGATGCACTGGTGGCACGCCGCGCACTTTCCGCTCTGGGGCCGTGAGGCGCTGCTGGAGCGGAGCCTCCCCTGGTACGAAAAAACGCTCCCTCGGGCGCAGGAGACGGCGCGCAAGCAAGGCTTCATGGGAGCACGCTGGCCCAAGATGGTTGCCGATGACGGTCGGGAGAGCCCGAGCCCTGTGGGCATCTTTCTGCTCTGGCAACAGCCACACCCAATCTTCTTCGCAGAGCTTCTCTACCGTGTGAAACCCACAAAACTAACTCTCCAGAAATATGGAAAACTGGTAAACGAGACCGCCGCGTTTCTGGCTAGCTACGCGAAAAATGGCCAGCTCGGCCCGAACTTAATCCCTGCGCAGGAGAGCTATAAGCACCCAGCTACTCTCAATCCGACGTTTGAGCTTGCCTATGTTTGGTGGGCACTAGAGACAGCGCAGCTCTGGCGCACACGGCTCGGTCAGCCGCGCGAGGCCGAGTGGGATCGGGTGCAAGGAGCGCTTCCAAAACCAAATCTCCGTGAGGGGATCTACACCGCTATTGCCACACCGCCCTACACCATCACGCGCGACCATCCCTCGATGACGGCAGCGTATGGTCTGCTCCCAAAAACGCCGCTGATTGACCCTGAGATTATGCACCACACGCTGCTTGAGGTCGAGAGAACCTGGGACTGGCAAAGCACCTGGGGCTGGGACTACCCGATGCTCGCCATGACCGCCGCCCGCCTCAAGCTCCCTGAGCTGGCCGTGAAGTTTCTGCTCCTAGAGACGCCCAAGAACCGCTATCTCGCTAATGGCCACAACTACCAGCGCCCGAACCTGCCACTCTATCTGCCTGGCAACGGTGGCCTGCTCTACGCCGTCGCGCTGATGGTGAGCGAGAAAGCCTTCCCGGTAAGCTGGACGGTGAAAAGTGAAGGGCTGAGTGCGCCGATCTAGCCGTCTTCGGGGTTATCGGCATCGGGGGGCTTGGGGCCGACCGTCATGATCCAGCGGACATCGAGAGCGTCCCACTCATAGAGAGCGCCCTCACCGCCGCCGTTCCAGTAGCGGTTGCCCGTGGGAGAAAGCTCACCATCGGGGCTGTTGCGGCGTGCCGTGAGTGTCTGGTTCCCGGCGGGGTCATTGACAATGATACGCTTGCCATCCGAGAGATAGCCCCGTGCGGTCATGAGATGGCCCGCGGGTGTCACACGCGTTCCAAGGATCACCGGACGGCCCGCGTTCAGCTCGGCTTTTACCCGCGCAAGTGTCGCTTTCTCGTTGTAGAGAATCGCGGCAGTAGGGAAATCAGTCTTGAGATAGGCCAGCATCTTGGCGTGTACTGCGCCACTATTTGGTTCGCAGACCGCATCATCTATTTCTTTGATGTAGCCGCCCCAAGCACTGGTGTGCGGATAGGAGGCCAAGATAGAAACGGGCTTGGGCTGTCGCTTGCCCAACCCGCCTAGCAGCATGATCATTGCGCACGGGCCACAGGAGCCCGCGCCGTCGAAGTCATCGGGTGAGTCCCAGACTTGCATGACGTAGGGAAGCTTGAGGTTCACGACGGGCGATGCGGGAGGAAGCGGCGCTACCTCGCCAAAGTGCCACGGTGCAGGTGGCCCAGTGGGAGCGCTCCGGCCCCAGGCGAGCTTCTCAGGCGAGGGCCGCGTGACGGCAATTTTTGCGAAGCGCCCCTCGCCGCCTGAGGCCAGCGCATCCAATACCTGGTTGGCGTAGACATGGCCCACCGTGCCCTCTTTGCCCGTGCCGTAGCGCCCCAGAGCGTAGAACCAGCTCTCTAGGATATTGCGTCCGTCTTCGAGGCGGCCATTGCCCAAAATCGGAGCACGGTTCCAGCACAGATAGAGCTGCCGTGCGCCTTCATTGATGTTATAGCGCAGATCGGAGGCAAGCTTTTGGGCATCGCTCCGCCCGGCGACGCTCACGCCGAGCACACCGACACGCTCGGCAGTGCGATAGGCTTGCTGCCAGCGGCTCTCGTGCCAGGCAAGCGCGTGCAAAAGCGCCGTCGGAATCCGCCAGCGGCGTGCGGCCTCATCAAACAGAGCAAGGATCGAAAGCATGGTCTATTTTACCGCCCGTATTGGGTTGCCCCGGTTGATCAAGGCGGTTCGGATAAAATATTCCTATGCGTGTTCTTCAGACAATTCGTACCGGGCCAGACACCTGCACCTACCTGCCAAATCGGCAGTCAACGATGGAGAACTTAGTCGTGGGACAGCTCAGCGCGGCGGAGTACGAACAAAAAATGGACGAGGGCTGGCGCAAATTTGGACCCGTGCTCTTTCATCCCGTCTGTGCCGAGTGCAACGAGTGCCGCCCCCTGCGGATCCCCGTAGCGGAGTTCTCTCCGAGTCGCTCCCAGCGCCGGGCGCTGGCAAAGAATGCGGATTTAATAGTGCGCTACGGACGACCTACCGTAGACGACACACGGCTGGCGCTCTACAACCGCTACCACACAAAACAAGAGGCGCAAAAAGGCTGGCCGGAGGGTGAGCGATCCGCCGATGACTACGCCTTCTCTTTTGTTCGCAACCCGGTTCCCGCCGTGGAGATCAGTGTCTGGGAAGGGGAAACTCTGCGAGCGATTGTCTTGACAGATGTGACACCTAGCACAGTCTCCGGGGTCTATCACTACTACGAGCCCGAGGGGGAGAGCCGCAGCCTGGGAACTTTTGCAATGCTTCAGACCATTATTCTCGCCCAAAAACTAACGAAGCCCTGGGCCTACTTTGGCTACTGGGTGGCGGCATGCCCAAGTCTCTCCTACAAGGCTAACTTTCAGCCCTGTGAGATTCTAACCGAGACGGGGAACTGGGAGGCCTACTCCCCGTAGAATTACCAGGTTGACTGATAGATATACGGGGTATAATAGCCTGTATTTTTAGCAGGAGTGGGAATCATGACCAACAAAGTTTTTCTTGCGGCGCTAGCAATCCTCGCACTCGCAGGTAATGCACGAGCACAAATCGTTTACGCCAATGACTTTGAGGTGACGACGGGTAGTTTTACCGCGGGGGGGCTCATCAGCCATCCCAAGACTGCGGATGCTCTGGGATCAACCTCAAAGTTTCTGGGGCTGTTCTCGGATAACACGGCAACAACCCTGACTCTGACTGGGCTGACACCGGGCAATGTTTACGACCTGACCCTAGACTTGCTGGTCAAGGCTACCTGGGATGGCAACGCGCTTGTGGTCGGGCCGGATGTCTGGCGTGTGAGGGCTGATGGCAATACGCTGGTAAATACGACGTTTTCCAATGTCACCGGCTCCAACCAGTCGTTCTCATCCAATGGCTATATTGGTGGGCCGGGTAACTACGCACCGGGAACCAGTGCATCGGTGGTAAACAACGCCCCCAATATTAATAACCGGTACTCGATCTACAAGTTTGATAAGATCGCGCTTCCGCAGCTTGAGTTTACGCCCGCAACGAGTACCGTGGTTCTGAGCTTTGAGGGACAGGGGCTTCAGGGAGTCTCGGATGAGTCTTGGGCGCTTGACAATGTGGTGGTAACGGGGAGAGGCAATGCCATCCCCGAGCCGGGGACGCTGATTCTCGCCGGGCTGGGAGCACTCGCATTTCTACGTCGGCGCCGTAGGTAGCGGATACGTGAAGGATTTAGGGGGAGAATTTAATGGCAAAATCTAAACTTAAAGATTTATTACAAAAGAACGCAGTTTTAGTTTCAGATAAGGGAATTTCATATCGTGTTCTGAATCGTCTGGGTGAAGGATTCCGGGGGGAAACTTATCGTGCCGAAATAATAAGTGATCATACTTTAGTTGTTGTTAAAATACCTAAGATTGATTATGAAATTAGCGTTATTGTTACTAAAGCAAGATTAGATTCAGTTTCTCAAGATTTTATCCGTGAATTAGAAGCAGGTATAAGGTTAGAAGGCAATGAATTTGTTAAGGATTGGGTTGCTGCTCCTTTTGATTCAGGTAAAATTAATATAAAAATTAAGTCTGTCGAAGTGGAGAATTACTTCTATGATTTAAGTGTTCCATTCACAATACAAAATTTTGTTGATGGTAAAAAAATGCATGATTGG
>JANNDD010000498.1:0-1001 GCA_031387365.1 Armatimonas sp.
GCCGAGGCACCGCGCAACCAGCCGGAGGGCAACAACCAGCCGATCCTCCGCTGGCGCTACACGGACTTCAAGGCTGAGGGGGAGAAAATAGAGGGGGTTCCCGAGCGCAGCTTTGGTCCATTGCTCTGGACACAGTACACACTCTCCGGGGGCATGCTGAAACTGCTGGCGCTCTTGCCGCCGCTGGAAAAGTCCGATGCGCAAATGGTTCGGCTGGAAGTAAAGCGTAGCGCAGGCTGGGAGAAACTCAGTGAGGCGACGGTGGAGCCGCTTTCAAGCACCGCGCTCTTTCGCATCGCAGGCTGGAAGGCCAGCGCGGACACGGCCTACCGGGTTGCCTACACCTGGCAGGGAAAAGAGTTTCTCTGGGAAGGGACGATCCGCCGCGATCCGGTGGAGCGCGAGAGCCTGACGGTGGGGGTGCTCTCCTGCGACCACGGCTATGTCTTTCCGCAGACACGGCTCACGGGCATGGTCGCGAAGCAAAACCCGGATCTACTCTGTTTTCTCGGCGACCAGATCTACGAAAACTACGGTGGCTTTGGGATCATCCGCAAGCCCACGGACCGTGCCGCGCTGGACTATCTGCGAAAGTACTGGCACTTCGGTTGGATGTGGCGCGAGCTACTCAAAGATCGCCCGTCGGTGATCCTGCCCGACGACCACGATGTCTTTCAGGGCAATGTCTGGGGCCAGAGTGGGCGGCCTGCACCCAATGGCAAGCAAGAAAACGGCGGCTATGTGATGCCCCCCGAGTGGGTGGGCGTCGTGCAGCGTACCCAGACCGCGCACCTGCCCGATCCCATAGATCCCGCGCCCGTCGCACAAGGTATCGGCGTGTACTTCACGCAGCTCAAGTACGGCGGCGTAGACTTTGCGGTGATCGAGGACCGTAAGTTCAAGACCGGTCCCGATGATGCCGTCTCCCCCGCGCTTCGCCAGCAAGCCAAGTCCGATCCCAAGGTGCTGGATGTCCCCGGCGCACAGCTTCTAGGCGAGCG
>JANNDD010000499.1:0-2992 GCA_031387365.1 Armatimonas sp.
GCGGGTCGTCTCGAAGCCACGCGGGAGGCCGTCTTTGCCCAGCCAGACTCGGTAGCTGGTCTCGGAGGTAATCCGGCGGTCGCCTCGGTTGTTGCTGACAGCCGTGCGCGTCAGCAGAACGCTCTCGGCGAGCGTGCCATCGGGTAAGGCAGTCGCGGGCAGGGCGCGGACGGAGTCGTAGCCACTCAGCGACGGTGGCCCTTCGAGGAGCCACTGGAGCGGATCCAGTGCACTGCGGAGCGCGGCCTGCTGGAGTGTCTGCTCTAGGCGTGCACCGTCGCGGACGTTCGCGGGGCGTTTCTTGCCCGCACTATCCTCCACCATAACCTGGATCGCATCCGCTTTCATGCTCTGGGTAACGGGAAAGCCATCTACCCCCTTGATCGTCACAAGCGCACGGTCGGGCCGCTCCAGCCAGAGCTCGTAGGTGCCGTTGTAGCCCATGCCGCCCCGGGGAGGACGGGAGTCGGCGCTACGGATCTGCTGCAGGGTGGTCACGAAAGCGCCCGCGTGGAGCGTAAAGTAGCGCTGGTGAGCACGCTCCCACTTTGCCAGCAGAGCAACGGCTGTCGGATCGAGCTGGGCGGGAGGGATTTCCTGAGGGCGCTCCGGGACTTTCAGAGGCTGCTCGGTGTAGTTCTCCGGGAGTGCTTGGGAGAACGGTGTCGCGTTCTTGGGGGCGGGCTGGTAGGTCTCTTTACGGTAGGTCGTCCGTCCCTCGCGCACCTCCCACTCCTCTGCCACCGAGAGGTGGTGTGTGGGCGTGAACTTATAGCGCCGGATGCGCTGAGGACGGCCCGCTCGGGGTGCAAGGCTACTGGCTTCCAGAATGGTGCCATCGGGGGCTTGCCAGAGACGAGTGAGCATCGCCACCTCGGGCTCCGTGGCGAGCTGAGCCCCACAGCTTGCTCCGAGCGGATCGAGGCGTGCGTACTGGAGCGCCCGCGAGACCTGCCCCAGCTCACTCAGGTAGAGGCGGGAGAACTCTCGGGTGGTCTGTTTCCCCCGCTCATCAAAGCGCACAGCCAGGAGCGAGTCGCCGTCGCAGATTGCCTTACGCACCGTCCGCCGCCCTGTCTCCCCAAGCTCATGACTCACCGCAAGCTTTTTGCCAGGCGCGGTATAGAGAATCTCCGTGGCCGTCACAGTGGGGGAGACACGCCCTCGGTCGCTCCGCAGGACGCTTAGTGTGCACTGAAAGCTATAGCCGTTGGCGGCATGGGTAGCATCGCGGGCGGCGAGGTAGGCCCGTCGCCCGGCCAGCTCCTCACGAAACGAAAGACGAGCGGGAAGGCGGGGCAGCGCGGGGAGTTCCGGGGTCTGCACGGGCTTTGCCTGCATCAAAAATAAAAGAGCGAGAAGTTGCACAAGCCGCAGACGTGAAAGTGACAGCGATTGTTCAGCCCAAAAGTTGGCGAAGAAGCGCGGGCCGTGCGATCTGGCTCCGGAGCGAGTCGCCCTGGCCCAGCGCAAGAATCGCCCCCGCGAACGCGACAGGCTCCAGCGCGTCTGTGAGCCCCAGTAGCCCGGCCAGCCGTCGGTGCGAGAGCAGCTCCAGTGCCTCGCTCTCGCCCAGTGCCTCGGCGGTGGAAATGCGCTCGTGGCTACGCTCCCAGGTCTGTCGCAGGGTCCAGGGCTGGATGCGTGGCAGGCGCTCCCGAGCCGCTTTCTCGGCGGCAATGAGAACTTGTGCAGCCCCTTGCACGCTCCAGACAAAGATCAGCGGGTCGTTTTCGGGGCGGTAGGTGATCTCGTGACTGACCTGATAGAGTGCCCCGGAGCGCGGCGACCCCTCCCCGTGGATCCCGCGCACCGTCCCCCCCAGCGCACAGACAGCCTCAATCTTGGTGTCCAGCTCCTCCAGCCAAGTCAGTGCGGGCAGGTGCAGCAGCACCGAGAGTCGCAGCCCTGTGCCGACATTGGCCAGTGACGCCGTCAAAAAACCCAGGCGGTCGTCTTGGGCAAACTCCAGCCCTCGCGCCAGGAGCTGCTCCATCATGCTCACACGCTCGTAGACACGCTGGGGCTCGCAGCCGGGGGTGAGCGCTTGCAGCCGCAGGTGATCCTCTTCATTGACGAGAACCGAGAGAGCACCGTCTTTTGCGAGCAGTGCCCAGCGCCCAGGCTTCCCATCGGCCATCTTTGGGGAGATACTCTGCCCCGCGACCAGTGCCTGCCGCTCGCTCTCGCTGAGCTTTTCCAGCTCACAGGGCTTGAGCAGTGTCAGATCGCCGATCTTAGCCGCCTCGCGCACAATCTGCGCCACACGCTTGCGCTGCGCCACACTGGCGCGGTGGGGAAACGGAAACTCCGCTAAGTTACGCGCCAGCCGCGCCCGCGTCGAGACCGCGATCTCCCGCTCCGCCCCCTCTTGCTCCAACCAGCCAAAACTCACGGGCTATTATATCCGCCCCGTGAACGAGGCGTCTGCAATGGCACTGCATGCCGCAAAGCCCGTGCCGGGCTGGAGAAAATTCGGTAGCCCGGAACGGGCTTCGCAGCCGCAGGCTACTGCAGACGCCGGTTTCAACCGGCGGCAGGCGGTATAATTCTGTCACATCGCTATGCTTACGGAACTGTCAGTCGAGAATTTTGCGCTTGTCGAGCGAGTGCGGCTTCGCTTTGGGGCGGGGCTGAACCTGCTGACCGGAGAGACGGGAGCGGGTAAATCTATCCTACTCGATGCTCTCGGGATGGTTCTGGGCGAGCGTACCAGCAGCGACTCCGTGCGCCACGGCGCGGAGAAAGCGCGTGTCGAGGCGGTCTTTGCGCTCACAGTGGGCGACTTGCGCCTGGCTCCCGCGCTGGAGAGTACGGGAATCGAGCCCGAGGACGGCCTGCTGATTCTCTCCCGGGAGCTGAGCGCCAGTGGCAAGAGCAGCGCACGCATCAACGGTCGCCCCGTGACGGTGGCCGTCTTGAAAGTCATTGGCGATGCGCTGGTAGACATTCACGGGCAACACGAGCACCAGTCCTTGATGGTGGTGGAGCG
>JANNDD010000503.1:0-1714 GCA_031387365.1 Armatimonas sp.
AATCCCATCACAGATCCCCGCCTGCTCGCTCAGCCACACGGCCACGGCAGCCGTGTCGGCGGGGGTGCGCCCCGAGCCACGAATCTCCCGCGGCGGCAGAGCAATCTCCGCGCCCACAATGGCGGCGATCTGCGACGGATAGCGGGTGTTAACAGGGCGCTCATCGAGCGGAGCAAGGGCAATTTTCACGCAGGGATTATACCGTAGAGTGCCCCCATGAACGGGGGCGAAACACACGGAGCGGGTATCATTATGCTCATGGCACGGATTCTGGCACTGGATTTAGGCGCGGAGAGCGGACGCGGTGTGGTGGGCACGCTCTCCGATAATCAAAAACTCTCTCTGGAAGAGGTTCATCGGTTTCCCACCGGCGGGATCAAGCTCGGGGCGCACCTGCACTGGAACCTTCCTGGGTTTCTGGTGGAGCTACAGACGGCGATTAAGAAAGCCACCGACGGCGGGGTGATCTCCAGCCTAGGCATTGACACCTGGGGCGTGGACTTTGGCCTGCTCGGGCCAAGTGGGGAGCTGGTCGCGCTGCCCGTGCACTACCGCGACCCGCGCACTGTGGGCGGCGAGGCAAGGCTCTACGAGAAAGTCTCCAAGGCGGAGATCTTTGCGAAAGTAGGCATCCAGAGCATGGCGCTCAACACGCTCTTTCAGGTAGCGGCGCTGACGGAGCAATCGCCTAAGCTGGTGGATGCGAGCGCGAAGCTGCTCTTTATGCCAGACTTGTTGCACTACTTACTGACGGGCACCGCGCAAATAGAGTACACCATCGCCAGCACCAGCCAGATGCTCGATGCGAAGAGCCGAAAATGGGCCACAGAGACGCTTGCACCCCTCAATCTGCCGATGCACTTACTCGGCCCCGTTGTACCCGACGGTAGCGCGTACGGCACTGAGCTCACCACGGGCATTCCCGTGCTCGCTCCGGGTGGCCACGACACGGCCTGTGCCGTCGCTGCCGTTCCCGCTGAGCTGGGCGAGAGCTGGGCGTATCTGTCGAGCGGCACCTGGTCGCTGATGGGCCTCGAAATTCCCTCACCTATTCTCACCGCCGATGCCGAAGCCGCCAATGTCACCAACGAGGGCGGCGTTCTAGGGACGATTCGTCTGCTCAAGAACATTGGGGGACTCTGGCTGGTGCAGGAGTGCCGCCGCGCCTACGCTCGCCTCGGCAATGAGCGTAGCTACGATCAGCTCACGCGCCTGGCAAGTGATGCCACACCTCTCGCTGCACTGATTGACCCCGACCATCCCAGCCTTTACGCCCCCGACGACATGCCCAAGGCCATCCGTGAGCTTTGCATTGCCACGGGCCAGACCCCGCCTGAGGGTGTTGGAGCGACCATCCGTTGCTGCCTGGACTCGCTGGGTCTGAAGTATCGGATCACGCTGCAGATGCTAGAGCGGCTCACGGGCCGAAAGATCACCACGCTGCACATCGTCGGGGGAGGCTCCCAGAACCGTCTGCTCAACCAGATCGCCGCCGATGCCACGGGCTGCACCGTGATTGCTGGCCCGGTCGAGGCCACTGCGATCGGCAACTTACTTCTCCAAGCCCGCGCCCAGGGCCTCATCGCCGACCTCGCCGAGTTGCGCAGCATCGTCCGCGCCTCGTTCCCCACCCAAACCTACCACCCCGATCCCACCGTGACCGCTCGATTTATCGAGGCAGCAGAAAAGGCAGATTCAAGCAAACATTAACCCT
>JANNDD010000509.1:0-5769 GCA_031387365.1 Armatimonas sp.
CATTGACCAGCACTTCACCCAGCGGAATCGTTTTAAGGACATGGAGCTGCTGATCAAGACCTATCCGCAATTATTAGGTGTTGGCATAGACGAAGCCACGGCTCTGATCGTCCAAGGCTCCATCGCCGAGATCACGGGCCGTACCCGCGTCAATTTTTACGACGCAGCCAAACCCGGCCCCGAGTCCGTTCCCAGTGGCAAAAAATACGATCTGGCAGCCCGGAAAGTGATCGAGTAGCCGTAGCTCTGCGGTATAACTTATATCCATGTTAAAACTATCTCTTGCACTCACACTCACGGCTTGTGCCTTTCTCCTGCTGCCTCTGGAAAAGAGCAGTAACGCAGAGCCCGGCAAGCAAGCTCCGCAGCAAACGGCGATCAACCTGACGCGGCTCTACAACGACACCTGCGCGAAGTGTCACGGCGAGCAGGGTGAGGGCGGTGGCGCGGGGACGAAGACTCTCTTGACCCTGGAGAAGTTCGGCTCCCAGCACGACAAGCTGTTCTTCGATGCCATCAAAAAAGGCGTCCCGGATATGGGGATGGATGCCTACGGCCCGACCATGAGCGATGAGACGATCTGGGGGCTGGTGGTTCATCTTCGTGAGCTACAAAACAAATACACCGAGGCGCTGGTTGCAGGACCGAAGGAGACCGAGGGGGTCTACACCTCCCAGCGCGCCAAGTTCCGCCTGGAGACCGTGGTGGAAAAAGGCAAGGGCCTCGCGGTGCCGTGGGGGCTCGACTGGCTCCCCGATGGCAAGATGCTCATCACCAACCGCCCTGGTGCACTGCGTCTCTCCCAAAACGGCGAGGTCGGCCCGGAGATCACAGGGATTCCTGCCACCCGCGAGATCGGGCAGGGCGGCCTGATGGATGTCGCGGTGCACCCCAACTACGCCAAGAACGGCTGGGTCTACCTGTCACTGACCGATCCATCGCCCACCGATCCGAAGGCAGGGATGACCAAGATCGTGCGCGGCAAGCTCAAGATCGAGGGCCTGACGGCGTCGTGGCATAGCGAGCAGACAATCTACCAGAGCAAGCCCGAGACCTACAGTCCCAGTGGTGTGCACTTTGGCTCGCGCATTGTGTTTGACAAAAAAGGCCACGTGTTCTTCAGCCACGGCGAGCGCGGCAGCGGCGAGAAAGCGCAAGATTTGACGCTCCCCAACGGGAAGATCTTCCGGGTCAACGAAGATGGCAGCATCCCTAAAGACAATCCCTTCACGAAAGACCCCAATCAGCTCCCCGCAATCTGGAGCTGGGGACACCGCAACCCGCAGGGGCTGGTGATGGATCTCAAGGGCAACCTCTGGGACACCGAGCACGGCCCACGCGGTGGGGATGAGCTCAACGTGATCCAAAAAGGCGCAAACTACGGCTGGCCGCTGATCGCGACCTCAATCAACTACAACGACTCCCCGCTGGCTCTGCCCTGGCCAAAAGAGGGCCAGAACTTTGCACTGCCCACCCTGCGCTGGCTTCCGAGCATCGGTGCCTGTGGCCTGGACGTTGTGCAGGGCAGCGCCTTCCCCGAGTGGAAGGGCGACCTGGTAGCGGGGGGCCTTGCGGGCAACGGCCCCGTGTTTCGCATTCGGGTACAAAACGGCAAGGTTGTTGAGGAGGAGAAGCTCTTCTGGCGTCAGGGCCGCGTCCGGGATGTCGCCGTCGGCCCTGATGGACTGGTCTATGTCGCGCTCAACCAGCCCGATAAGATCATCCGTCTTGTTCCCGTCAAGTGATCGGATAAAGTGATGAGCCGGATACCGACGACGATACTGGGGCAGACGGGGCTCGAAGTGAGCCGTTTGGGGATGGGCGGGCTCTTTCTGGCATCGTTTGCGGGGGACTTGGCGCGGGCGCAAGCCGCCGTCGAGCATGCGGTGGCCTGCGGGGTGACTCTGATTGACACCGCGCCGGGCTACCACGACAGCGAGACAGTGATCGGCAAGATTTTGCCCGAAATCTCTGAACCGCTGCTGGTCTCGACCAAGCTGGGCGGGCGGCCCCAGCCGTTTGAGCCACAGAACCGGGATCACTTGCTACGTAGCGTCGACGAGAGCCTGCGCCTGCTCGGACGGAGCCAGCTTGACTTTCTTCTGATCCACGAGCCCGAGCGTCCGCGCCAGTACAGCTGGTGGTCGGAGGGGTTTTATGAGGGGACGCTCAAGGGCACGGTGCTTGATGTGCTAGACGAGCTCAAGCGCGACGGTACGATCCGTTTTGCGGGGATCGGCGGAACCACGGCCTACGAGATGGTGCGCCTCTGCGACACCGGGCTCTTTGACGTGGTGCTGACGGCCTTTAACTACAGCCTGCTCTGGCGTGAGGCAGAGAGCACCGTGCTTCCGGCAGCGCAACGCAATGGCATGGGTGTCTTGCTTGGTTCCCCTCTCCAGCAAGGTGCCCTCGCCCGCCGCTACGACGAGGAAATCGCCAGCGGTGCGCCGTGGCTCTCACCGCCGCGCCGGGCGCAGTACCAGGCGCTCTACGCGCTTTTAGACCAGTGGAACTTACCTATCACCGAAGCCGCGATGCGCTTTCCGCTCTCCCACCCCGCCGTTCACTGCGTCTTAACCGGCGCACGCTCGGTAGAGGAAGTCGAGGCCAATGTAGCGGCAGTTGCGAAAGGCCCGCTGCCGACGGAGTTTCTCGCGCAGCTCGATGCTATTGCCGCGACGGTGCCGTTCCGCCCGTTCTGTGAACCGTTTAGCCTCCCCTTTGGCGGAAAATACGCCGGGCCAGGCCCGGCGTAATAGATTCTTCGAGGCTAAAGTTTCTGAATCTTCAGGAGGCGCAGAGTCATTGGTACTCCGGCTTTTTGCGTGCCATAGAAGCCCTCCACCTCCACGGGAGTACCCACCAGAGCCTCCCAAGACACAGAGTCTCCCTGCACGGAAAAAAGCTGTGGCCCCGGCTTGACATCGCTCATTTGTAGAAGATAGACCCCATTTTCCCGGACGAGTGTCCCTGTGAGGGTCAGTAAAATATCGTCGCGACGAGCCTGGTACCCCGCCTCGCCAATCGCTTTCACGAGGCGGAGGGGATCTATCCAAACTCCCGCTTTGATCTTGATCTCTACCCATGCGGATTTCTTTTCTACCGTGAGTGCCGTTTTTTCGACGCCTGCCAGGCGCCTCAGCCCCTTATCGAGGCTGACCGCTCAGGTAGGGCACGTCACACCGTTGACTCCCATCCGAACGTTTTTAATCTCGGCATGAGAGTCGGTCGCCATAAATAATAGCAGTGCAAGAGCTGCCAGAGTGCGGTTGATTTTCATAGAAGTGCCTCCAGGCCGAAGCGTAGCTGCGCCGGGCCTTTGGTGGGAAAGAGAACCCCGACCCGGGTCTGGGTCGGGCCTTTGGTAAGAATGAGCGAGGTGTGAACGCCCGTCAGAGAGCTTGCTCGGAGCGTCTCGTGGTGGCCACCCAGTGCAATCAGGAAGCCGTGATCCGCTGGGGTTCGTGCCCGCTTGAGCCAGTAGCCGTACGCGGCATCGAGCTCCGTCATGCGCTCATTTCTGGTGCTGGTGTGCAGCGCACTTGCCCAGATCGTGTCCGTGAGCCGCTCGTGCGCGAAGGCGTAGCCAAGCTGGAAGCCGGGCCGGTTGATCGCAGTGCCCACGACCACCGCTTCCATCTGCTTGAAGTCGGGGCCAAATGTCGCACGGGTGCGGCGCTTCTGGGTGAGGAAAATATCGTCAGGTGCTCCGCCTGCGCCACGCTGAACCACCTCCAGCTTCAGGTTCTCCGTGGTCTTGGGCGCGTACTGAACCGAGAAACGCGACTCGCCACGCGCGAAACGTAGCTCGGGGTGAATCACACCAAAGGCAAAGGTCTGAGGCGTCTCACCCCAGAGCGGCTCATGGGCACGTGCCAGAGAGGGATAGAGAACGCTGACCACTCCCAATGAAGCAGCAAACGTCATGACAAATTTCACGGTTGGTTCTCTCCAAGAGCATCAGAGCCTCACGGGAAGCAAGGCATAAGAAACGAACAATGACTCAAGAGAAAACAGGGGGAGCACGAGGTCCCGAGAGGCTTCGAGGCGGGCCACGCGGTGCGTGAGGCCGCACAGGCGCGAGTGCTGCCGGAGGCGCAATAAACGTCACCGAGGGTACAAGTGCTAGATAAAACGGCAATGTAAAGATCGGCGGCCAGGTGTCGCTCAGAACCATCGGCGGTGCATCCGACCCTGCCGGGGTAATCTGGAGTTCGCAGCAGCCCGGCGATTGCAACACAAGCTGACCATCGTGGCTCGCAACGACATTACAGCAGGCTTGCTTGGTGTTCATCGGCATCACCTGGCCGGAGATGCGGCAGACCAGACGAACGCGAGCAGCCTGGGGAATCGCCCCCAGGAACAGACAAACCGCCAGCCAACTGGTGAGTATTGCTCGCATTGCTGTAGACACGATACCATTGATTCTGCAAAAAAAGCTCGCCTAAAAAATATTTCGATAACCATTGAAGTATTGAAAATCCCGTGATAACATTTCGACACTGATCGAAAGGTAGACCATGCCCGACATTGTAACGATCTTCAAAGCACTTGCCGATCCCACGCGGCTCGCGGTCTTTAACTGCATCCGCTGCTGCGGCTCGACGTGTGCCTACACGGAGGGCGGGCAGTGTTGCGGCGACTGCGAGGGGACGGCGGCGTGCTACATCCGCTGCCAGGTGCCCTGTGCACCCAGTACCATCACGCACCACTTAAATGAGCTGCGTGATGCGGGGCTGATCGAGACAGAGAAACGCGGGCGAGTGGTCTACTGCAAGGTCAAACCCGAGGCGCTCAGTGCCCTCGGGGCGTTTATCACCGGAAAGTAAAGGATCAAAACAATGAATACCGAAACCAATACGACGTCAACCAACTGCTGCGCGGGATGCTGCACCACGAGTACTTGCACCTGCGATTGTACGGCTTGCTCCTGCGACTGCTGCAAGGCAAAGACCAACGCATGAGCCGCGCTCTTGTGCTCACCCTGGGCGTGCTAGCTCTGCTCCCTAGCGTAGGATGGGCGCAGGAGCAAGAAAAAAGTGGACAGTCTGTGAAAGACAAGCTACGCTCGACACTTCCTCCGTGAACGGGCTGACCCGGTGAGGGGTCGCCGCTCCGTGCGAGTGGCGTCGAGGGAAAGTTTCAGCTCTCCCAGCGTTACGTGGACACCGTGCAGGAGCGCCCCCGCTGGCGCACGACACTCACCGGGCGCGTCTCGCCACGCTTCCAGGTAGGGGTGGAGTTCAATGCCAACGCGCCCGAGGCGAAACTCAATCCCGTGGGCAACTACTTTATCCAGCCTGAGAGCGAGAGCCGTCCGGGGATCGTGGCGGGCTTCTCCAGTGACCGGATCGGGACGCCGCGCGGGATGAGCTACTTTGTCTCGGCGCAAAAGCAGCTTGGTGGTGAGAAGGGGTGGGTCGCGCCGTATGTGGGGCTGGCCTACTCGGAGTTTGGCAAGCAAGTTCTCGCGCCGTTTGGGGCCAGTATCGCCCTCAAAGACGATCTAGTGCTCTTGCCGATGTGCGATGGCAAGTACGGCCACACGACGCTTTCATGGTTCAGTAAGCGCGGTGAGAGCATTAGCCTGATTGCGGCATTCAATAAACGCGTCGGTGTTGCCTTCGCGAGGAATTTTTGAGGTGACGATGAACTGGTTTCAAGAAAAAGCGCAGCGTGTTTCAGGCAAGCTTCCCGCAAAGGCGCCCTGCCTGATCTGCTCCCAGAGCGGCGAGGGCGAGGAGAAACCCGCTGGGGCGGCGAGCT
>JANNDD010000520.1:0-18829 GCA_031387365.1 Armatimonas sp.
GTCACGTCGTATCCCAACCGAACATCGCCGGTACTACGGGGCAAGTGGATTCTGGAGAACATCCTCAACGCCCCCCCACCCAACCCGCCACCGGGTGTGCCAAACCTGGATGTCTCGGCCGTGGGCTCTGCGCTCTCGCTCCGCCAGCAGCTGGAGGAGCACCGCAAGAACCCGACCTGCGCGTCGTGCCATGCCCGCATGGATCCGCTGGGCTTTGGGCTAGAGAACTTCAATGCGATTGGAGCGTGGCGCAAGAGCGATGGAGCCGTGGCAATTGATGCCTCGGGCTCGCTCCCCGATGGGCGCACCTTTGACGGGGCCGAGGGCCTCAAGACGATCTTAAAGGCGGATCGTGAGGCATTTGTGACCTGCTTCACCACGAAACTGCTCACCTACGCGCTAGGCCGTGGCCTAGAGCGCTACGACCGCCCGACCGTCCAAGAGATCGTGCGCCGCAGTGCGGCAAAGAACTATAAATTCTCAAGTCTGGTGCAGGATATTGTCACCAGCAAGCCATTTCAGCTACGACAAGGAAAGGGTACTCCGTGATGTATCTCTCACGTAACTATCTCTCGCGGCGGATGCTGCTACGGGGCGCGGGCGCCGCGCTGGCTCTACCTCTGCTCGATGCCATGACCCCGGCTCTGGCGACGCCACAGCAGCGTAAAAAAGCCCCGCTTCGTCTCGTGTTTTGCTACGTCCCCAATGGCATTATCATGAAGGACTGGACTCCGAAAGAGCTCGGCAGTGGCTTTGAACTGCCCCGTATTCTCAAGCCACTGGAGGCCCACCGGGAGAGCCTGCTTCTGCTCTCGGGGCTGGCGGATCACAACGGCAATGAGCTGGGCGATGGCGCGGGCGACCATGCGCGGGCGGGAGCATCGTTCTTGACGGGAGTTCACTGCAAGAAGACCAGCGGTGCGGATATCCTGGGCGGGATCTCGGCGGATCAGATCGCGGCGCGTGCCTTTGCCTCCCAGACACGCTTTGCCTCGCTGGAGCTGGGCTGCGAGGACTCGCGCACCGTGGGCAACTGTGACTCGGGCTACTCGTGCGCCTACACCAACAGCATCTCCTGGCGGAGCCCCACCACCCCCATGCCTCCTGAGGTCAACCCCCGTGCCGTCTTCGAGCGCCTCTTTGGCACCGAAGACTTCCGGCTCGACCCCGCGACACGTGCGCGGCGTATGAACTACCGCAAGAGTATTTTAGACATGGTGCGCGAGGACACCCAGAGCCTACTGGGAACACTCGGGCAGGCGGATCGGCGCAAGATCGATGAGTATCTCACATCGGTGCGGGAGATTGAGGTGCGTATCCAGAGCGCGGAGCACAGCAACAAGATCGAAGCTCCTGGGATCGCTAAGCCCAGTGGGATTCCCGTGCTCTTTGCGGACTACATCACCCTGATGTTTGACCTACAAGTGGCGGCGTTTAAGACCGACTCCACCCGTGTCTCGACCCTGATGCTCGGGCGTGAAGGGAGTATGCGCACCTACCCGGAGATCAATATCGCCGATAGCCACCATCCCCTGACCCATCACCGCAACAACCCCGAGTTCATCGAGAAGGTCGCCCAGATCAACACGCTCCACACCACACTCTTTGCACGCTACTTGGATAAACTCAAGGCCACTCCCGATGGCGACGGCAGCCTACTGGATAGCTCTTTGATCGTCTACGGCAGCGGGATCAGCGATGGCAACCGCCACACCCACGAGAACCTTCCCATCCTTGTCGCAGGTCGTGGTGGCGGGAGCATTAAGACCGGGCGCCATCTCGCCTACGAGCAGGAGACCCCGGTGGCGAACCTCTACATGACCCTGCTGGATCGCACGGGAGTCCGCCCCGACTCCATCGGCGACAGCACCGGCACCCTCACCCAACTGGGGCAGATATAACCGCTATGAAAAAAAATTCACTCTATGCACTAGGTCTGGCACTGACTGCCGGAACCACTTTCGCCATCGCCCGCCAGACCGTGCCCAAGGCCAACCCGGACTCACAGTATCGACTGGGGCCGGACTCCATGCCCCAGGAAGGCGTGCCCAAAGGTGAGATCAAGGGGCCGTTTGTGCTGGAGAAGTGCAAGTCCTACCCCGGGACGCAGCACACCTACTGGATCTATGTCCCCGCCCAGTACGACCCGAGCAAGCCCACGGCGCTCATGGTCTACCAGGACGGCCAGGCGTTTAAAAACGAGACCGGCGACATTCGGGCCCAGAACGTGATGGATAATCTCATCTACCGCCGCGAGATTCCCGTGATGCTTGCGGTCTTTATCAACCCCGGACGCACCCCCGAGCAGCCCGAGCCCAACCCGCGCGACTGGGGCGATAGAACCACCAACCGAGGGACGGAGTACAACTCGCTCGACGATAAGTACGCCCGGGTCATCACCGACGAGCTACTCCCCGCGCTCGAAAAAGAATACAATATCTCCAAGGACCCCGAGCAGCGTGGCATCGGCGGCTCCAGCTCCGGCGCGATTGCTGCATTCACAGTCGCGTGGGAGCGGCCCGGTGCGTTTCGCAAAGTGCTGAGCAATGTGGGTAGCTTCACGAATATCCGCGGCGGCCATGCCTATCCCGATATCATCAGCAAAGCTCCCAAAAAGCCGCTCCGTGTCTATCTCTGCGATGGTCGCAACGACAACCGGGGCATGCGCGGTGGGGTCTACGACGAGAAGTGGGACTGGTTCTTGCAGAACGTCCGGATGCAAAAGGCGCTCACGCAGAAGGGCTACGAGCTGAACTACACCTGGGGCATGAACAACCACGGGCAAAAATTCGGCGGCGCGGTCTTCCCCGACATGATGCGCTGGCTCTGGCGCGACGGCCCCGTCAACGCCGATCCCAATGACATGGTCGAGCGGGACTTCCGCCAGCCGGTGGTGAAGAAAAACTAGCGCCATGGCACGGCCCTCTCCGAAGCTATCTCTTGTTTTTTCACGACGTTGCTTCTTCGCTCTGGGAACCTTCTGTCTTGGACTGTCACTCCCATCATGGATTCGCAATAATCCTGTCTGGCATGTCCCAGGAACGAGCTGGCCTGCACTCCCAGGAGAACCCCACTACTACTTTCTTCAGGCAATCACCTCGGTTAAGCTTGGGATGACCGTAGCGCAAGTGAAACATCAGATGGCTGGCTATGAAGCAAAAGTGCATCCCCCAACCGAATCCGGTTGGGGTTTTCAGGGCTATCAGATCCAATCATCGGCGTTCACAGGGTGGTATGAGGCAGCTCTCCGAGGCCCACGTACACACCAAGGTTTTACAGGGCAACTTTCATATAACCACGATGACTATGACCATGTCTCTGGAAGCTATTTCATCAGTGTTGTGGATGACCAAGTTGTTGAAGTCTCGATCTACGACGATTGACCATGTCTTTTCGTGCCCGCGCAAACGTTGGCACGCAAGAACGTACAACGGTAGAGCCCTCCGAGGCGGTAGAATAGCCTAACCCGGCATGATTTCTATGGCACACTTCAACTATCGGGCCCCGGCAAAACGATCCTTCCGCTGGCTCTTCGCCCTCGGTAGTGCTTGCCTGTGCGTGTCGTTTTTTACAAGCAGCACTGTATGGCGCGTCTGGTGCGTCTCAGGAGGCAGGCTACCGTCACCTATCGGCACCCCTCAATTCCGTTTTTTGAGCCAGTTCACCGAGCTCCAGCCAGGTATGCGTGTCGCGGAAGTGCGGCGCAGGATGATGCCCTACTCGCATACCACACTCAACCCGAAACGTATCGATGAGGTCGCGCTCGACGATTTTCGGCAGGCACTCTCAGGCCCTCGAACCAACCAAGGCTTCACCGGCGTTCTCAGTTTCAACCACGACGACTATGATCGTATCGAAGGCTTTTACTGGGTTGCCTGCGTTGATGACCATGTCGTGCAGGTCTATATCTACGACAATTCAGTTGCGGTAGAATAACTTCGCGCCACTTGGGGCGCTCTGACCTTCGATTCCCCCCGGCGGGTGGGGAGCGTCTACCCGCAGAAAGGAGCCATGCAAAAATGCAAACGTCATCCTTCAACCACCACTACCACTTCTTCCTCGCCAGCGTCGCCACTTTCCGAGCTGCGGAGGCTACTCACTAGCCGCGACGAGCGGGAGCGCACGGGGCGCTTCTTTGCCGATGGGCTGCGGCCCGTGGTGCAGGCGCTCCACTCGCCGGGCACACGTATCGAGCAGGTGGTACTCGCGCCCGAGCTGCTCAAAAATCCCTTGGGCGAAAACTTGCGCGAGCGGCTTCGTGCCCAGCGCATCCCCGAGACCACACTCTCGGCGAGCCTCTACCGCCAACTGTCCAACTTAGAGGAGCCACAGGGCATCGGCGTGATTGTGCAAAGGCGACCTCAGAGACTTAGCTGGCTTGCCCCCACCGACGGTGAGTTTTATGTTGCTCTCGACACGATCCGCTCGCCGGGCAATCTGGGGACGATTCTGCGAACGATGGATGCCGTGGGCGCGTCGGGCCTGATTCTGATGGGCGGCGAGGTAGACCCGTTCGATCCAAGAGTTGTCCGTGCCACGATGGGCTCGCTCTTTGCCCAGAAGATCGTCCGCACCACCGAGCCCGAGTTTGCCGCGTGGCGCACGGAGCACAATGTCGCGCTGGTGGGAACCTCGCCTCATGCACACACTTCCTACCGAGAGTTCAACTGGCCACCTCGCACCGTTCTCTGGCTGGGCGGCGAGCGCGAGGGCCTCTCACAAACCCAACAAGCCGCCTGTGACGCGGTCGTACGCATCCCCATGGTCGGCACCTGCGACTCCCTCAATGTCGCCACTGCCGCCGCCGTGCTTCTGTATGAGGTAAAACATTTCCATGATTCTAGTCAACCCTACCCTGAGCTACCGCGCCCCCGCCACGCGCTGGGAGTCTGAGGCGCTTCCGATTGGCAACGGTCGCCTCGGGGCGATGCTCTTTGGCGGCATTGGTGAAGACCATATCCAGTTCAACGAGCAGAGCCTCTGGAGCGGCGACAACAACTGGGACGGCGCTTACCAGACCGATGATCATGGCTTTGGTGCGTACCGAAACTTCGGGGATTTGTTCGTGACCTTTACGGACGGCCCGAAGGAGACACCAAGCGATTACCGGCGCATGCTGGACATTTCCAATGGCATTCACCAGACATCGTTCACCCACAACGACGAGTACTTTTTCCGATTGGCGTTTGCCAGCCACCCCGCTCAGGTACTGGTGTTTCGCTATAGCTCAACGATTGGCGTTCCCCGCTCCGGGAGCGTGCGCCTGAAATCAGGCCAGGGTGCGTCAGTGACGGCGCGTGGCAACGAGCTTTTCTTTGACGGGGTTATGCCAAACGGCCTCAAGCATGCCGCGATGGTTCGGGTGCTACATAGAGGGGGAAAGCTCAGCGTGGAGGGCGAGACGCTGGTCTTCTCGGACTGCGAGGCACTCCTCCTTCTGCTCAACGCCCGCACTAGCTACAAGCCAGATTTTGCGAGCAACTGGCGGGGGGAAGCGCCTTTGCCCCGGCTCACCAAGGAGCTGAACGCGGCGCAAAAGAAACCTTATTCTGCGCTTGAAGAGGCGCATATTAAGGACTTCTCCGGGCTGATGGAGCGCACGAAGCTCTGGCTTGGACAGACCGCCCCCGCCATTTGGGCAAAGCCCACCGACGAGCGCCTCAAGCTCTACGGCAAGGGCGGCAGCGACCCGGATCTAGAAGTGACGCTCTTTTACTACGGGCGCTACCTGCTGGCGAGCAGTTCACGGCCCGGTGGCCTGCCCGCCAACTTGCAAGGGCTCTGGAACGAGAGTAACTCCCCGGCGTGGGCGTCGGACTATCACAACAATATCAATGTCCAGATGAACTACTGGGCCGCCGAGACGACCAATCTCTCTGAGTGCCACGAGCCGCTCATGGACTATATTGTCGCGCAGGCGGAGCCGTGCCGAATTGCGACGCGTAAGGCATTCGGTGAAAAAACGCGCGGCTGGACGGCACGCACGAGCCAGAATATCTTCGGGGGCAACGGCTGGGAGTGGAATATTCCCGCCAGCGCCTGGTACGCCCAGCACGCCTACGAGCACTTCGCCTTTACGCAAGACAAAGCGTATCTGAAGAAAACCGGCTACCCGATCTTAAAAGAAATCTGTCAGTACTGGGAGGATCACCTCAAGCGCCTGCCCGATGGTAGCTTGGTCGCGCCCAATGGCTGGTCGCCGGAGCACGGGCCGCATGAGGACGGTGTCATGATGGACCAGCAGCTAATCTGGGATCTCTTCCAGAACTACTTGGACGCTGCAAAAGCTTTGGGTGTGGACACGGACTATCAGGCAAAAATCGCGGATATGCAGAGTAAGCTCGCGCCCAACAAGATCGGCAAGTGGGGGCAGCTGCAAGAGTGGCAGGCAGACCGCGACGATCCCAAGGACACGCACCGGCACACGTCGCACTTGTTTGCCGTCTATCCCGGGCGGCAGATCTCACAGGAGAAGACCCCCGAGCTGGCAAAAGCGGCGATTAAGTCGCTCCGAGCACGCTGCAACGACTACGACCCTATGGGGAAAACAGGCAAGCCCTTCACCGTGGACACGACAATTGGCGATAGCCGCCGCTCGTGGACCTGGCCGTGGCGTGCGTGTGTCTGGGCGCGGCTTGGGGAGAGTGAGCGGGCGTATATCTCGGTGCGGGGGCTGCTGACCTACAACACGCTCCCGAATCTTTTTGCCAACCACCCGCCCTTCCAGCTCGACGGTAACTTCGGCATCTCGGCGGCGTTTGCGGAGATGCTCCTCCAATCACACACGGAGGTGATTGAGCTCCTGCCCGCGCTCCCGAAAGCCTGGGCGAAGAGCGGGTCGTTCACAGGACTGAAGGCGCGGGGTAATCTCACCGTGGACTGCACCTGGAAAGACGGAAAAGTGATCGGCTTTGAGATTTCGTCGCCAAAGCCCGCCACCGTGCGTGTCTCGGTGAGCGGGAAGGTGGAGCAGGTCAAGGCGACGGTGCGGCGGTGACGGAGCCCGCACACCGGTTCGAGGGCGACTACTGGACTCGCTCAGAGTGGCGCGAGATGCCGGATACCAGGCGGCGAGTGCGGCTGGCGCTGGGGACGGAGCCGATTGTCGTCCTGCCGCACCTCCTGCCCGCGGTGGCGCTTCCTCCCGCCCCTAAACCCCTGCCGTTCGGGCCGCAACCCGGCACCTGCCTGCTCGCCGATATCGCCGACACGCAGCCGATAGCCCACGAGGCACTGGCGCTTGCCCTGCGTGGAATAGACCTGATGACCGGGACGCTCTGGGGCTTTCAGCACGGCGGGTGGCACTTGCTCACGCCCGAAACCCTGCGTCAGCGCCCCACCTACCAGGCGCTCACTCTCGCATGGGAGCTGCTGGAGCTACCGGGAAGCTCGCTGGCGGAGCTGGCCGCGTTCGCCGCCCACGCACTCCAAACCGCCCACACCCTTGCCGAGCGCCTGGGAGCCGCCGTCACGCGCGAGGAAGCCCCCGTCGAGGCAGCCCGCCGCACCGCGAGCCTGGTGCTCCTCAAGGCGCGTTTCGCCCACTCCGTCGAGCTGCGCCTTCTGGCGCTAGGCACCCCGTTTCCCTCCCGTACTGTCTGGCGAGCTGCGTACGGGCTTGGTTTTGGCTGGGGACATCTGGATCTGCTCCACTGGCCCGCCGCCCCGCAGCGTGCGCTCTTCACCCTGACCAGCGCCGGCAAGCCCAGCTACTTCCTCCCCGAGCGCGCCGCTGAGGGCGAGAGCATTCCGGGTTTGATCCTCAGCTTTGAGCTGCCGTCGTGCCCCGCCCCCCTCGCCACGTTTGATGCCATGGCCCTCGCTCTCGCCCATTTCAGAGAGCAACTCGGCGGTCATCCGACGGATGCGGGAGGAAGAGAGCTGGATCTAGAGCGCCTCGACGCGGAGCGAGAGAGTGTGGCGGCGGCAGTAACCCAATTGGAGGCGGCAGGCATCACGCCCGGGAGCCGCGAGGCACTGGGGCTGTTTTAGTCCGCCCACAGAAACGTGAGCGTCTACGGGCGTGCCGCCATAATGTCGCAAGCGACTGGGGATTTCTCCGTCTTACTCCGTCCGCACGTCG
Source organism: Armatimonas sp. (assembly GCA_031387365.1). Classification (GTDB taxonomy): domain Bacteria; phylum Armatimonadota; class Armatimonadia; order Armatimonadales; family Armatimonadaceae; genus Armatimonas. Next base: position 8,084 of record JANNDD010000520.1, read on the forward strand.
CGCAGCCACTTGGCGTGGCCATCGAGAAAGAGCCGGTTGCGGCCTCCCAGGTGCACGGCGCGGCCCTTTAGCGCGGCGGGGACGGTGGCGATGGTGCGAGGGAAGTACGGGTCCACGGCAAGCTCCGCATCGGCGACGCTGTCGGGGAGTCCGGCTTGTGGGTTATTGGCCTGGCGCAGCTCGTCTACGGCCTGCTCAGGAGTCTTGCCCCAGAAGTTGTCGAGGGGGATGGGATTATCCGGGCGGTCGAAGCGCCAGAGCCAGTAGCGCGCCCCGTTTTGCTCCACCTGCACCACGCCCGCCATGCGCCCAGCGACACTCGGACAGCTCAAAATCTCCCGATTCTTGAGGTAGGGATCGAGCACAGGCGCAACCCAGCCCGCACGGGGATCACTGGTGGGCCACGCCGCCCCCCACGGCTTGTAGCCCAGAGAGTTTTTTAGGTCGCGCCGGTCGGGCAGGCGCTCGTCGTAGTCCTGCGAGTACATTGCAAAGCCCAGGCCAAGCTGACGCAGGTTCGAGACGCAGGCAGTCTGGCGGGCTTTCTCGCGGGCCTGTGAGAAAACCGGGAAGAGAATAGCCGCCAGAATGGCGATGATCGCGATGACCACGAGAAGCTCAATAAGAGTGAAGACCCGTTGCACAGGCCCTATGCTACCGCCGCCGCCGCCAGAGTGCCATACCTCCTAGCCCACCCAAAAGGAGGATTAGGACCGAGATCGGCTCCGGAGCACTGGAAAAAGAGAGCACAAAGAGGCCGTTGTTTCTATCCGCCGCCAGAATCGTCCCACTAGGAAGAAAAGGATAGTTGCCCCACTGACCATTAAAGCTCCGCTCCGGGGCAGCATCATCCTGATTGTAGGTATCGAAAAAGGCCTCTTCAAACAGCACGGACTGTAGGTTACGGGTTCCATCCAGACGCAGAGGGAGCGCAGCAAAGTTAGTTGTCCAGAGTGCGGAGAGATCAAAGACACGCAGGCCAACAGTGTAGTTGGACTCAAAGAGCAGGTTGCCCTTGATAAAAAGATTGTGATCAATCGCAATACTAGGGTGCTGGTAATATCCCAGGTAGGCCGGAGTATCCAAATCAATGAGATCCCAAAGATGCGTGCGAGTATTCTGTGGCCCACTCGGCAGGTTCCACTCATCAAACTCATCATTGACAATAAAGAAGCGCTGATCTTCCGTGAGCCAGCCTTGGTGCGTGTACCCAATGTTGGGGTAGTTCGCTGCGGAAAGACGTATCGGGGCGGTGTGCGTGGTGAAGTTGACGATCTCCAGGCCACTTCCTCCGGCACTATTGAGGACAATTTCTTTGCCGACATGGGCAGCATCCGGACCGTTGTAGACCACACTCAAGCTATCGTGGACATAACCACCAGGCACTGCCGTGTAGTTTGTGACAGCCGTCGGGGAAAGAGGATTGGCAAGATTAACGACGTGCTGTGCCTGGTTGGAACCATTAAGGTAGGCGTAGCCCGTGTCTTCGTTGATAGTGATGGTATGAACACTAGTCACACCATTGTAGGTGGTGTTCGGGATCCAGCTCTGGCTGGTACTCACACCACGCAGACGGGTGAGGTCGAAGATCTGCATCCCATGAGCCCCATTGCCATCCGATACCACGTAGAGATGGTTCCCGTAGGTCTGAAGCTCACGCCAGGGAGTGCTGCCCGTGTTTGTGGGCATGAGCCCCAGGTAGACAGGAGCCGTGGGTGCAGTGACATCCACAAAGGCGGTGCCGTTGCTGATTCCGTAGAGTGCGTACTCACGGCTGGTTAGTGGATCTACCCAACCCCAGATAGCACTACCGACCTGCCCGGTTGTCCCTGCCAGGGTCGCAATGGGGATTCGGGATTCGAGAGTCATTCCCCGTGACGCAAAGCTCGATCCCATGGCCGCACTGCCACCGCTCCCCGGACTTCCAAATCCTCCACAGCCACAGGCACATCCCAGGCAGCTCCCCGTCGAGCAATCACACGCCCAAGCACCACGTGCCCCGAAGACCATCAAGCACACAAAAACTCCAAAGACAAGTAAACAACGAGACATATCCCCTCCTTTGTCTCTACTTTTTCCTCTTTCCGTGCCTTCTACCAGATCCACTGCCCGGGGCGGGAGTCGAACCCGCACGACCGAAGTCCTGGGTTTTTAAGACCCATGCGTCTACCATTTCGCCACCCGGGCGGAGGCAACCGTATCTTACGATGTTCTTTGCGCACATGCCAATACGCTACGGTAGAAAACCGGTTTATACTATGGTATTCTAGAAGGCACAGGAAAACAATGAGGAAACCAACCACACTCAAGGACGTCGCGGGCGCGCTGGGCATGCACAAGTCCACGGTCTCTCTAGCACTCTCCGGTAAAGGAACCATCTCGGCGGAGACCCGTCGCCGGGTGACCCAAGTAGCCCACGAGCTGGGCTACGAACCCAATGTCATCGCGCAGCGCCTGGCGCGTGGCACCGAGACAGCCACCGTGCAGATTCTTAGTGGCATGCTCGATGTGGGGATCGCGACCGAGAAAATTCTGCTGATCCAGCAAGAGCTCAGCGCCCATGGCTTTGAAGTGCCGCTCTACACTTGGCACTCCCACAGCGCCTCGAAAGAAAATAGCGAGCGGCAAGCGGCTCAGGTGCGCGGTCTATGCCGCCAGCGGCCCCGGGCGATTGTCTGCGCCGTGCAGCGGCTCCCCGATGCGATCTTACAGGAGCTAGATGCCTACCAGGCGCGGGGCGGAATCGTGATTAGCTACGATACCGAGGTTCCCTACGAGTGGGATCAGATTGTCTTTGACCGCGAGGAGAACGCCTACCGCGCTGCAAAGCATCTGCTGGAGGCGGGCCACCGGAAGCTAGGGCTGGGAATGTCTCACCTGCGCGAGCCCCACAGCCCCACCGACCCCCAGGTGCATCGGCTGCGGGGCTTCCAGAAAGCGCTTGCCGAGTTTGGGGTTCCCTTCCAATCCCAGTGGTTCTTTCACACCAGCACCTACGAGCGCGGTGGCGCGGAGCTGGCGAAGCAGTTTCTTGCGCTGGAAGATCGGCCCACCGCCCTCGCGATTGTCAATGACTACATGGCCATGGCCCTTATGACCGAGCTCACCCGTGCGGGAATGCGCCTCCCCGACGACCTGAGCCTGATCGGGCACGATAACCAGCCCATCGCGGCCTACTGTCCCGTTCCGCTGACCACACTCACACAGCCCACGGATATCATCGCAGAGGCGGTAGTAGCGCAGCTTCGCGAGCGACTCCAGAGCACGAGTGCCCCGCCCGCCCGCATTCCTATTGAGAGTGTCCTTGTCAAACGAGGGAGTGTCACCCCACCCAAGGAGCGCCGCTAAATGTTCCGTCAGAGTGTCACTTGGAAGACCATCCTAGCACAGCCCACTACTTGGTACAAGAGCCCTGAGGCGCAGAAAATCGCGCAGAATGTCCTGCTCTATCAGCATCCCAACGGCGGTTGGGAGAAGAACCTGGATATGGTTCAGCCTCCCAAAACACCACCCAAAGAGACGACTATTGACAACGGGGCCACCACCACCCAGCTCATGTTTCTGGCACGTGTGGGAACGCCCGAGTGCCAGGCAGCGGCGCTCAAAGCGATAGAGTTCCTGCTCGCGGCCCAGTACCCCAACGGCGGCTGGCCGCAGTTCTGGCCTCTTAAAAAAGGCTACTACACGCACATCACCTTCAACGACGATGCCATGGCGCGTGTCCTCACGGTGCTCCGTGAGATCGCGCAGAACACGTCTAACTACGCCTTTGTGGACGGAGCGCGGCAGCAGAAATGCGCAGTGGCAGTGACAAAAGGTGTCGCCTGCATTCTTAAGTGCCAAGTCGTGCTTCAGGGCAAGAAAACACTCTGGTGCGCCCAGCACGATGAAGTGACTTTTGCGCCCGCCAAGGCCCGCACGTATGAGCTTCCCAGTCTCTCGGGCAGCGAGTCGGTGGATATCCTGCGCTTTTTAATGGGCGAAAAGCCGACTCCCGCACTGGTGGATGCCATCGAAGGCGGTATCGCTTGGCTTAAAGCAAACCAGCTCACCGGCATCCGTGTCGAGAAACAAGGCGATGATAAAGTCGTTGTCCGTGATCTGAGTGCGCCCCCCACCTGGGCCCGCTTCTACGACTTAGAGACCGGTAAGCCCTTCTTCTGCGGGCGCGACGGCATCAAGAAAAGTAGCATGGCGGAGATCGAAATAGAGCGCCGTACGGGCTATTCCTGGTACACGAATCGGGGAAATCAGCTCCTCAGCGAGGACTATCCCACCTGGAAAAAGACACCACACTAACTTCTATACACTGCCACCGAAGGTAACTAAATTTATGAAAAACCGAGCCTTTACGCTCATCGAGCTTCTTGTCGTGATCGCTATTATCGCGATTCTCGCCGCCATCCTCTTTCCTGTCTTTGCCCAGGCACGCGCCAAAGCTCGCCAGGTTGCGTGCCTCTCCAACCAGAAGCAGATTGGAACGGCATTTATGATGTACATCCAGGACTATGACGAGACATTTCCCTTCTCTGACGGTGGAATTACCGGAAATGCAGCAGATTATGTTGTCTGGCCGTTTCTAGTTGAGCCCTACATCAAAGGCGGCGTCCAGGGAACCACCAATAAGAACCAGAAGAAGTCCATCTTTGTCTGTCCCGATAACGGCGCGGGTACGCCAGACTCTTTCTTTGCGGGAGGAGCCGCCTCCCGTGGCCTACTCAACTACAATGTGAATCGCTACCTAATGGAAGCCAACCGGAACAACCAGGGGCTCAATGCGGGCCTCACCGCCCAGAGCCTCGCCGCCGTCGAGGCCCCGGCCAGCCTGGTGATGATGTGCGAGGCGATCGGCACGCTCCCAGAAATCCAGGGCCGTGACAATCGCTACAGCACCAGCGCGGATCAGCACAACGCCGGGTACATGAACGCCCGTACCCGCCACAGCGGCGGGGCGAACTTCACCTTCGCCGATGGGCACTCCAAGTGGTTCAAGGCCCCCCAGAACTACCAGGCACGTAGCCTCAACGGGGTTATCTGGACCAAGTGCGACGGCCCGCTCGGTGCAAATGGCGCAGGCTGGTTCCAGCCGCTCTCGGGAACCCTCCCCATCACGAGCTCCGCCTGTCAGTGAATCAGCGGTGCTTCAGGAAGCCGCCAGCTCTCGGGGGTGGGCGGCTTTGCGGGATCGAAAGGCCGAGTGTCGGCGGCGAGCTGGCGCTTGAGAGGGAGCGTGCCCGTCCGCAGTGCCTCCACCACGCACTGCGCTAAAAGCCAGGCTCCGTAGTTTGAGAAATGCGTGTCGTCTTTGAAAGTCTCCGTATGGACAAAAGCGCGTTTGGAAAGCTCGGGGCCGAGCGCCTCAAAAAGCGTCTTGCTGTATGCGTTCAGATCAATCAGCGCCACACTCTCCGCTTTGGCAAGCTGGCGCATGGCCTCAGGGTAGTCGCCCAGTGTGTTGATAAGCTTTCCAGCAGCATCGAAGCGTCGCCGGTACATCGAAGTGACCAGCACCGGGGTCGCGCCCACTTTCCGCGCCACAGCGATAAAGCGCCTCACCTCCTCTTGGTAGGTGGTAAACGGCTCCACAAAGTTCACACCGGGCTTCTGGTCGTTGTGAGTGAACTGGATAAAAAGATAGTCGTCTTTGCGGATCGTGCTCGCTATCTTGGCGAGACGTCGCTCAGCCACAAAGCTTTTCAACGACTCACCCGATTCGGCATGATTGGCAATAGCGATACCGGGCTTGAAGAAACGCGGGAGCATCTGTCCCCAGGCGGCGAACGGCGCTTTTCCCTGATCCGTCACCGTGGAGTCGCCCGCGATATAGACCGTCGCGGCTTTGGTGTTGAGCTCAACGCGTAGTGCTTTGAGACACTCAGGAGGGCAGTGAAACTCAAAAGAGAGCAACTTATCCCAGTCTAAGTGCCCTTGTTCGTCTTTTTTTAGCCGGACGCTCTCGCCGCTCGGAAGCTGAGGGTGGCGCACATTGAGCGTGCACCGAACCGTCTTACTCTCCCCGGCACGGAGTGCTGTTGGCTCCAATACCAGCCGCCGCGCCTCGGCTTTCACGCTCACCTCACCCGGCCCGATGAGCGTGAGCGTGACATCGTAGTTCCCCTCGGGGACGCGCACACTGAACAAGCGATCTGTCACCGCGATTTCTGTCGCTTTCCCCCCAAAGTAAAAAATCATTCAGCTCTCCTAGACCAATTCAATAAACCGGTTGATAAATAAAGAATACTGTGTTATTATACTTTCGTCAACCGGTCTGTTTCGGGTGACAAACTCATTGTCAGGAGTATCTTATCTATGAAGAACCGAGCTTTTACACTCATTGAGCTATTAGTCGTTATCGCGATCATTGCTATCTTAGCCGCCATTCTCTTCCCCGTCTTTGCCCAAGCCCGCGAGAAAGCCCGCCAGACGGCCTGTCTCTCCAACGCCAAGCAGCTTGGTACCGCCACGATTATGTACGTGCAGGACTACGACGAGACCCTACCCTTAATTAATATGGCCGACCCACAAACGGGCAGTGTGAACTGCTACGCCAACCACAAGTGGCAGGATGGCCTCTATCCCTACATCAAAAACGCGGGAATCTTCACCTGTCCCAGCGACTCCGACCCCAATAAGATCTGGCGTACCCAGCCCGAGCGTTTGGTGCTCTCACCTGCCTGTAACACGGGACGATCCCCCGGAGGGAGCTACTCGGCCAATGCCTGGTACGACCATGTGCCTGTGACGAACGGAGCCAGCGCCCCGTTTCGTGCCAGTATGGCACAGATTGAAGCCCCTGCCGACACGATCTTTGTCTCCGAGACCAATCCCAATGTGAATGGCCAGCTCTGGACAACCGCGCCGGTTCTTGCGGGTCTGTCCACCACAGTGACCACGACCCTGCGTCAGATGATCATTGCTCCGAGCGCCCTCCCCCCCGTCTTTGGCTACACCGACGGCGCGGGACGCAAGTTCTGGGTGCTAGGCCGCCACAGCGAGTTTTCCAACCAGATTTTCTGCGATGGTCATGCCAAGGCAATGAAGATCGGGCAGCTCGCCACGCGCCGCGCGAACTCCGCCGGAGTCATGGTATACCCTTACTGGACCAACGAACAGGACTAGAAACACCATGCTAAACCGTCGAGAACTCTTACTGGCGGGGATGGGGCTCGCCATTGCCCCTGCTGAGCCACCGACCCTCTGGCTTATCGGGGACTCGACGGTTAAGAACAATACAAAAGGGCAGCAGGGTTGGGGAAGCGCTCTGCCCCCGCTTTTCGATGCCACAGCGCTCAAAGTGACAAATAAGGCGCTTGGGGGCCGCAGCAGCCGGACATTTCTGAGCGAGGGGCTCTGGGACGCCGTGGCCAAGGAGCTGAAAAAAGGCGATATCGTCGTGATGCAGTTCGGACACAACGACGGTGGTGACAGATTTAAAGGCACCCGTCCCCGCGCCTCGCTCAAAGGCAACGGCGATGACACCGAGACGGGAGTTGTGGAGACCACGGGCAAAGAGGAGATCGTCCATAGCTACGGCTGGTATCTGCGAAAATACAGCACGGAGGCAAAAGCCAAGGGCGCGATAGTTGTGGTCTGCTCCCCCATTCCTCGCAATATCTGGAAAGACGGCAAAGTGGGGCGAGCCGCTAACGACTACGGCAAGTGGGCCAAAGAGGCAGCCACGCAAGAAAAAGTCCACTTTCTCGATCTGAACACCCTGATTGCAGATCGCTACGAGCAGCTCGGTGAAGAGAAAGTGGCCGCCCTGTTCTTCGGCGACCACACCCACACCAGCCCCGACGGTGCGGCTCTCAACGCCAGCATTGTCGCCGAGGGCCTCAACAAACTTCTCAAGCTCCCCTAGTACCCATTCCGGTGGGCGCTGGGGTCGTAGCCCTTGAAGTCTCGGCAGAGCGTGATGTACCAGTGCTTGACGGGGCCAGTATAGCCGGGGCGTGTGAGCAGAATGGGCTTCCGTGGCTCGACGGAAGCAAAGTATTTCCGAGCAACCGGCAGGCTCTCTTTTTCGTCGTCCACATCGTTGACCAGCACGATGCTCTTTCCGATCAGTGCTTTCTCATCCGTCCAGAGCCTATAGTTATCCCAGCGGACATTAAAGTACAGCCCGTTGGTCTGCGGCTGGCCAGGCAGATAAAACGCCATCGCGGAGTTCACCCGATAGGTGACGCTGGCATAGGCGACCTCGCGGCCCTCCGCCTTGAGCGTTTCGCCCGCCGCCGCCGTCTGCGCCATCAGCTCGGGCCAGCCGTAGGGCTCGTTGAGCTTGGTAAAAGGCGCAGCGGGAAGTGTCAGGCCGAGCTTGCCCGGAGCGCCTGGAAAGAACGCCAGCAGACAGAGAAAGACATTCAGCACCATACTTGCCCCCGGGAGCGCTTTTTTACCATCGCGCCAGAGCCGCTCAAAGAGCACCGCCACAGGCAGCAAGCTCGCGAGGTGCATGGTGGTGGGCCAGTTGATCTCCAGCTTAGAGCGCAGCGACGTCCAGATGCAGACGGCCAAGAGCGGCAGGGTGAAGGCCAGCACAAAGGCACGGGATTTCTCATCGCGGAGAATGGCCTTAAGCCTCACCAGGCACCAGAGCTCGGTCAGCCAGGCGATCAGGCCCACAAAAAGCGCCTGCCCGGCCAGAAAATCTCCGAACCAGCGACCAAAGGCGGCATCGGTATGGCGGCGCGAGAGTGTCTGAATATGCAGTGAGAACATCTGCTCATGCTGCCGATCCCAGAGCACGTAGGGCAAGACCCCCAGCAAGGCAATGCCGAACGCGAGATACGGATGCGGCGTCTTAAGCCACTTGCGGTAGTCGGGCACCAGTGCCAGCAGGAGTAAGACGCCAGGCGCGACCATAAGCATCGTCAGCTTCGAGGCGATCCCCAGCGCGACGCTCACGCCGACGGCGTACCAGAGAGCGGGCTTGTTTTCCTGCAGCGCCTTGGTCAGGAGCCAGAGTGCCAGTGCCCAGCAGACCACCAGAGGGCTATCGTAGGTGGCGAGCAGGCTCCCGGCAGCGTAGAGCGGTGCGAGGGAGAGCAGCACGAGCATCCACCAAGCCACTGCCTCACCCAGCCAGCGCCGCGTCGTTAGAAACGTCAGCCACGCGCCCAGCGCCGCAAAAACAATCGGCATCAGCCGAACACCGAGATGCGTGTGCCCCGCGAGCAGAGTACCGAGCTTTATACAGTACGCAATCCCCGGCCCCTGATCGTAGTACGACAGATCCAGGTGACGGCTCCACTGCCAGTAGTACGCCTCATCCCAAGCCAGCCCGAGCTGCGCCCCGTAGAAAAGCCGAAAGAGCGTCAGAACCCCAATAAGCAGCAGTGCCGAGCGTGTGGTGCGTGTCATAGACTCTGATTGTACCCGCCCTCGGGGGGGCCACACATTCCCTCACCATACCGCACCTCGGAACACTCCAACAGTGAATTTCGAGACACTTTCCCTATGAAATATTGCACGGAACTTGAAACAAATCAGGAACCGTCTATAAAATCAAGTTCCGCAAGAAAGGCAACTACAATGAAAAGGTATCGAACACAAATAACCATAGCTTCCGTCATCCTCATGACAACAGCAGCTTTATCAGCACAATCAGACACGAATCACCCAACTCAACTACAATCTGGCTTAGTCGGACTTGGAGGAGAAACACTTTTCATATTCAAATCCGAATACGATCTAGATAAAGATATGAAAACTCGAGTGGATGATTCTCATGATCGTCTTAGATTTATTTTAAACAACCCAAAACTTAAATCTAAAGACATCACAGTAAAAAAATTGGGGAATTACGGCGCAAAAATTGTCGCCAACGGTCAATTAATTGTCCCAATTGGGGTACAAGAAGCATCGGCACACAGTGCAACTCCAATGCAACTCGCAAAAGACTGGGCGTTTCACTTACGCCAAGTCCTTCCCAAGCTCACAGCACGCCCGGATCTTTTTGCCCAGAGCTATGCCAGGCTTTCCTCGCGCCCTGTCACGCGGCGCTAGCAGCCTCGCCCCTTACCCATAATCACATCACTTACCTCAACTTACCTCAACTTACCTAAAGGAGTAAACTCATGAAAACCAAACGTTTCTTTCTCACCCTCACCGTTTTAGGCACCGCGCTTTTTGCCCTGGCCGGGTGTAGTGGCGGAGGTAGCATCTCCGCTGAGGCAGGTCTCTCGGGAGGACTCTCCAGCGGCAGCGGCTCCACAGGTGGCAGCTTAGGTAGCAGTGCAGGAGCGGGTAGTTCCGGCAGTACGGGCACCGCAGGGGGCCTGTCCTCCTCAGGATCGGGAAGCGGTAGTGCCACCACTCCGTAAGAACAAGCCTTGAAAGGAAAAAACCATGAACCAGAAGATAAAACTCATCGCTCTGAGCCTGCTGACGCTACTCCCTAGCGCGGCAGGGCTGGCCCAGACAACGCGCCAGGAAGACAAGAACCTGATGCGTAATCTGGGAGTCGGCCTAGGAGCAGTAGCCGTCCAGAAAGCCACGCAGGGCAAGCATAAAGAGGCAGCACTCTACGGAGCGGCCGCCGCCTATGCAGGAAAAAAATACGAAGATCGCCGCAAGGAACAGCGTGTCTGGCGCAGCTACCGGCGTAAAAATGGTAAGCGTGTCGGCTACTGGCTCATGCGTGGGGAGCGCCGCCTGCGCTACGTCTCCCTGGTCTAGCCTTTTCTCCCTCACGTAGCTTCGGCGATGTGAGGGATTTTGTTTTTGAGGAAAAAAATGATGTTT
>JANNDD010000531.1:0-1386 GCA_031387365.1 Armatimonas sp.
AAAGAACGTCCCGAGTGCGATCATCGGGGTCAGGAAACAGACCCAGAGCGCCACACGAGCCACTCCTGTCTTTCGATGTCCCCTGCCTATGCCAGCAACTGACCGAGCCACAGAAGTGCTCTGCTGTGCCGTCGCAACCGTCGCTGTTGAACTGGTCGTGATGGGCGCCGGTGCCGTGGTGCTGTAGCTTGTCGGTGGTGGCGTGGTTGTCTGGCTCGGTGTGTGTTTAAGGCGCATCTTACTTCAAAATCTCATCTCAAACTCCCGCGTACCACTTGCCTGGGTCGCCGTTAGAGTCTGGCCATCGGGCGAGAAGCGAAGCTGCACATCGGGTTCGAGGTTGTTGGGTGCTGTACGGAGAAACCGAATAAACTCTCCGGTTTGAAGGGAGTAAAAACGAAGCCCCTCCTCTACCGCCATCGCGACCAGAGCGCCATCCGGAGAAACCGCAGCTGCGTTGGATCCTAGGGGTGTTGTCGTTGCACTTGCCGGCCCGACGCGACGCCAGACCTCCGCCCGTGTCACTGTATCCCTACATTGAAAAAGATCTTCTGCCTGTGTGCTTTCCGTTACGATATAGCGTCCGTCAGGGCTGAAGGCGACGATGCCCTCATTCGAAAACTCTTCCGTCCAGAGTGGCTTTCCTCCGACACGACCAACGGCTAACTGCGAAACGCCTTCGGGACTGAGTATCCGACGGGCGAACATCTGGCCGTTTTGGGAGACGATCTCGGTGCGGGGGGCGAGCGCGATACGTGGGACGGGCCGGGTGAGATAGCTTCCCACCAAGATAAGCGGGGTCAGAAACGTGGCCCAGAGTACGACGCGAGCGGCGGGGAGCTTTGTGCGGCGCTTCGTGGCTACCCTGTGAGTGGCTTTTGGGGTGGAGGTGGTGGCTGAGGCGGCGGCGCTTGTTGCCACGGAGGGCGCAGCCGTGGCGGTGGAGTAGCTCGTGAGCGGTGTCTGCTGAGGGGTCGTCTTTAACCGCATCGTAGGCACATTCTACGGCATCGGGCGGGCGAGTTCAAACATGGCATCGGGCTGGGCGCGGGTGTACCAGTCGCCGCTCATGCGGGCGATGTAGTCCACTCGGGTGGCGTCTACTTTCCCGGTCTCGTCCAAAAGCTCCTCGGCGATCCAGTAGCGAACCACTTCCCCGATAATGTAGTTGGCCGAAAGCGGCCCCGGTCCGTGCTTGACGATTTGGTAGAGCTTGCACTCCATAGCGAGCGGCGACTCCAGAACACGAGCGGGCTTGACAAGCTCCGTCGCGCCTTTGGTGAAGCCTGCCTCTTCCCACTCGCTCACGCCGTAGGGGTACTCAAACGATGCCTGGTTCATCTTCTCCCGAATCGCGTAGGTCACGATAGAGATCGTGTACTCCCC
>JANNDD010000543.1:0-1638 GCA_031387365.1 Armatimonas sp.
GCCGGATCTAAGCCGCCGCTGGCCCGTGCCCGGCCCGCTCTACGAGCAGTGGCTGACGTTTCGCGCCCAGACCCTGAAAAGCTTTGTCGCCGATGCCGCCAAGACCGTGAAGGCAATCAAGCCGCAGCTGAGCTTTGCCACCTATGTCGGCTCGTGGTACCCGGACTACCCGGAGCTGGGTGCGAACTGGGCTGCCGATGACCTGCAAGCGGGATTGCACTTTCTCAGCGACAGCTACCGAAGCGCGGGCTGGGCAGGGATCACGGACTTTATGGTCACGGGCTGCTACTACAAAATCCCCACCCTGCGCGATGCGCTGGCTCTGGGGCGCAATATCGGCGATACCGTGGAGGCCGCCGGGCAGTTCTCGAATCGGGCGGTGGGGGATGCGACATTTGTCTATGCGGGGATCTCGCTGGAGCACTACAAGAATCGCCCGGAGGAGCTCAAGCGCACCCTGCAAGCCGCCTGCGCCACGACCCAGGGCATCATGTGTTTTGATCTCTCGCACGATATCGAGCCGCTCTGGCCCCTCTTCACCGAGGCTTTCAAAGTCAGTGCTCCCGCGCCCCACACCGTCCCCGGCCTCCTCACCGAGCTCCGTCGCCGCCGCGCAGAAAAGAAAGCCATCGGAAAGCCCGAGCCGCCCGTGATTCTCTACCGAGGAACCTCCGGCACGGGGTTCTAAACCTCCCCCCGGCCTCCCCCCGCTCGTGCCTCGCGACCCCCTCCGGCTCATATCAGGCGTAGCCTGTGAGCAACGCAGTTGCTCGTTGGTGCTCCACCGCTTGCGGTGGGGGTCGGAGAGGGGGACGGGGCTATGCAGCGGGGGAGGTAAAGAGCGTTCTTTCGTTCTGGCCAGGGAGCGCACCTTCCCAGGCGGACTCAGGAAAAGTACGAGGCCTGTAGTTGCCAGGGGGCAGTAATCTGCTCTTTGGCCTAAGGTTTGCACTCTGGCAGGAGCATGGCAACGCGTCGTGCAGCGCACTGCGTCTATGACTGCTCCTATCACCTCGTGTGGACACCCAAGAATCGCCGTGCGGTTCTGGTGGGTAAGATAGCCCCTCGGTTAGGGGAGCTGTTTGTTGAGTTTGGTTTAGAGTATGACATTAGAGTGGAGACGGTTCATATCGGTGAGGATCATGTTCATCTATACGTAAGTTTCCCACCTCGCCTCTCGATTAGTCGCGTGGTTAACATCCTCAAGAGCCTGACGGGTATTCAGATTTTTCGTGAGTTCCCGGCGCTTCGTGCTCGTATGGTTAGCGGCAAACTTTGGGAGGAGGGATACTTTGTTCGAACTGTTGGTGCGGGAGTGGATGACTCGGTAGTTCGTCGCTACATAGAGAGGCATGAAGAAGAATCCGATTTTATCGATCTGTGATCTGCTTCATGCCTGGTATGTTTGACTCAACAAGGGGATGCTCCACCGCTTGCGGTGGGGAGGGGCCACTTCGCGAAGGGGGAGGCTGAGGGGGCTTTGTGGTAAAGTTTGCACATGGCACTGTCTCTGGAGGGCGTAGACGATTCGGTGGTGATTGAGCGGATTCAGCACCTGAAGCACCATCCTGACTGGGATGAGCGCATCTGTCGCTTTATTGCCAGCCAGCCTCCCGAGCGTGCCGCCTTTCTGGTGCG
>JANNDD010000545.1:0-3519 GCA_031387365.1 Armatimonas sp.
GGCTGTGAGCCTTCTAATTCCCCTGATTATTTCCGACGATCCCGCGGTTCGGGACACCTCGCTGGACACGCTCTGCGCCGGGCTGGACGTGGCCGGTCTGCAAGCCGAGTGCGTGGCGCTGGAGCGCTTTCGGCACGAGAGCGAGAGCCTCTATCAGCGCGTCCGGGCGTGCTTCTTTCTCTATGCCATCCACCGCTTTCACCTGCCGACACGCGAGGGTTTTGCCGTGGGCGGGCACCTGCCGTATCCCGGATACGTGCATTTGCTAGAGCGTCGCTTTGAGGACGCCATCGCAGCGTTTCGGAATGCAGAAGCGGCGCAGGGGGCCAATGACGCGCTCTCCAGTGCGCTGGCGGCGGCCTACCACCGGGTGGCGTTTCAGATTTTAGCCGACCAAGTACGCAGCTCCGTGCGCTCTGTCCGGGGCAACCAGTGGATGTTCAGTGCCAATCACCCCGCCGAGCTACTACTCCGGGTACGCCCTGAACTCACGACGCCTGGTGCGGAGGGCGCACTGCCCATTCTGCGCGAGCGCACGCCTGTGCGCATGGACCTGACGCACTCGGGCTGGAGCGATATCTTCTTTCTCGGAATGGACTATCCCGAGGGTGCACGGGTGCTCAATGTCTCGATTGATCTGGCCGTTCATGGCCGCGACGATGTGCCACGCCCGCCGGTCGAGGCGTATTTCCGCGTACTCGATGAGCCGGTCTTGCGACTTGCAAGCGTGGACCTGGGCGCGAGTGCGGAGATCACGGACCTGGATGAGGTCTTTAACTTTGGGAAAGACTATCTCGGGCTGCTCAAAGCGGGCCTGATCGCCTCGGGAGTCGTGCCGCCGGGGATGGAGGGGTCGGGAACAAAGCTGACGGATCTGCTGGAGCGCTTAGTGGGGCCGGGGCACGGCATTGAGCTCGTCTCCAGTGTGAATGGGATTCCCAAGGGGAGTCGGCTTGCGGTCTCAACGAACTTGCTGGCGGCGCTGATCAGTGCTTGTATGCGTGCCACGGGCCAGACCCGGACGCTCACCGGTGAGCTTCTCGAAGAGGAGCGGCGCTTGGTGGCCGCGCGGGCAATTCTAGGCGAGTGGCTTGGCGGCTCAGGCGGCGGCTGGCAGGATAGTGGGGGAGTTTGGCCGGGAATAAAAGTCATCATGGGGCAGCTTGCCAAGACGGGCGACCCCGAGTTTGGGATCAGTCGAGGGCGCTTGCTTCCCAGCCACACGCTCCTTCCCGCCAGCGCAGAGACACGCCAGGCACTGCAAGACTCTTTAGTGCTGGTGCACGGAGGACTGGCACAAAATGTCGGACCTATTTTAGAGATGGTGACTGAGAAGTATCTGCTGCGGGGCGCGGCGGAGTGGGAGGCGCGGCTTGAGGCGCAGCGCTTCCTCGATGCCATTGTGGGCCATCTGGGTACGGGAAATATTCGTGCGATAGGTAAGCTCACCACCGAGAACTTCTACGGCCCGATCCAGACAATTATCCCCTGGGCGAGCAATCTCTACACCGAGAGCCTGATTGAAGGCATGCGCCAGAAGTTCGGCGAGGCGTTCTGGGGCTTCTGGATGCTGGGTGGAATGGCGGGCGGCGGGATGGGCTTCATGGTCGCACCCGAGCGCAAGAGCGAGGCGCAGGGCTTTCTGCAGACACTCATGTCCGATCAGAAAAAGCGGCTGCAGAGCGCCCTGCCCTTTGCCATGGAGCCCGTGGTCTATGACTTTGCGATCAACGACCAAGGAACAATGGGCGAGCTGCTTGACGGGGAGAGTGCCCCGCTGCCCGCATCTTACTATGAACAGACACTCCCCAACTTAGTGCGGCGTGACTCACGCTCACTCACGCCCGCCTTGCGCGGTGAGCTTCTCGCCATTCGCCTAGCCGCCCAGACCCGCCCCGAGCTCGCGAGCCTTCCTGCGACGCTTTTTGACCAGCTCCTCCCCACACCGGCGGCGGAAGATAGAGTGAACTCACTGGCGACCCTGCTTGCTGAGAACGGCTTTGACTCCGTGGAACACGAGCAGATTCGGCAGGATCTCATCCACGGACGGATCGGGCTCTCGCAGAACCGCTTGCCCGTGCACGCGACCATCCGTGATGTGGAGCTGGGTGATGTGCTAGAGCTAGGCGATCATACAGCACTCGGAGCCGAGGCGATTGCTAGCGGCGAAGTTGCTGTGATTACCCTTGCCGCCGGTGTAGGGAGCCGCTGGACACAGGGCGCGGGCGTCGTGAAGTCCCTGCATCCCTTTGCACTGCTGGGCGGACAGCACCGAACCTTTGTGGAGATCCACCTGGCCAAGAGCCGCAAAATTAGTAAGATACACGGCGCTGCAATCCCGCATGTCTTCACGACGAGCTATCTGACACACGCCGCCACGGACGCTTTCTTAAAGAGCGAGAACAACTACGGCTACGATGGCCCGGTGGCGCTCTCGCCGGGGCAGTCTATTGGCCTGCGTCTGGTGCCGATGGTGCGCGATCTGCGCTTTCACTGGGAAGAGACCATGCAGCAAGTGCTCGATGTCCAGCAGCAAAAAGTACGCGAGTCCGTGCGCACCGCACTGATCGGCTGGGCGCAGAGCAAGGGCGAGGGCTCGGACTACACCGATAACCTCCCCGGTCAGTGCCTGCACCCCGTGGGCCACTGGTACGAGGTGCCGAACTTGCTTAAAAACGGCCTCCTGCAAAAACTCCTCACGGAGCGCCCGGCGCTGAAGTATCTCATGATCCATAACATTGACACACTGGGGGCTGATGTGGATCCCACTGTGCTGGGGCTCTTTGCATCGCGCACCGACGGTGTGATGGTAGAAGTCATCCCACGCCGCCTAGAGGATCGGGGCGGCGGTCTGGCTCGCGTGGACGGTCGCCTGCGCCTCGTGGAGGGCCTCGCCATGCCCCGTGAAGAGGCAGAGTTCGGCCTGACCTACTACAACTCCGCCACGACTTGGGTGCGTATTGACGCACTTCTGACGCTTTTCGGCCTGACCCGCGAGACGCTCTCGGACACCGAGAAAGTGCAGGAAGGCGTACGGCGCGTGGCGGCGCGCATGCCAACCTACGTGACGCTCAAAGATGTGAAGAAGCGCTGGGGTGCGGGCCAGGAGGACATCTTCCCCGTGGCGCAGTTCGAGAAACTCTGGGGCGACATCACCGCCCTCCCGGACTGGCAAGCCAGCTTCGTCGCCGTGCCCAGATTGCGCGGCCAGCAGCTCAAAGACCCCGCGCAGCTCGACGGCTGGCTCCGCGATGGCAGCGCCGCGCACATCGAAACGCTGTGTGATTGGGGTTGACCTCCCCCGCCCCTCGTTCCTCGAGCCACCCCCTCCGGCTTCGCGAAGGGGGAGGCTGAGGGGGCTTTGTGGTAAAGTTTGCGCATGGCACTGTCTCTGGAGGGCGTAGACGATTCGGTGGTGATTGAGCGGATTCAGCACCTGAAGCACCATCCTGACTGGGATGAGCGCATCTGTCGCTTTATTGCCAGCCAGCCTCCCGAGCGTGCCGCCTTTCTGGTGCG
>JANNDD010000585.1:0-1371 GCA_031387365.1 Armatimonas sp.
CAGCTCGGGCTGATTGACACGTTCGCCCCGCTTATTGTGCCGTCGTTCTTTGGCGGTGGTGCCTTCACTATCTTTTTGTTGCGCCAGTTTTTTCTCACCATTCCCCGCGAGCTCGACGAAGCGGCGATGATTGACGGTGCGAACCCGCTGGTAATCTGGTGGAGAGTGCTCCTGCCGCTCGCCCGTCCCGCGCTGATTACCACCACTTTGTTCTCGTTTGTGAGCCACTGGGACGAGTTCATGGGACCGCTGATCTATTTGAACTCCATGGAGAAGTACACCGTCTCCATTGGCCTGCGCCTCTTCCAGGACAGCTATGGCACGCAACTAGAGCTTCTTATGGCGGCGTCGCTGATCCACATTCTGCCTACCATCGTGCTTTTCTTCGTCGCCCAGCGCTATTTTGTGAAGGGCATCGCACTGACTGGCTTAAAATAGAGAGAAATAAAAAAGCGATATACTGGCGCTGGAGGTAGAAGACAATGATAGTCCTATTAACAACTCTTGTGGCCCCGGCTCCCGTCTGGGTAATGGCAGTTCAACCTGATGCGGCGGCTATGGTGGGCGCAGCGCGCCAGGCAGTGGCCCAGGCGATGGCCTCGGCCCGCGCCTCGGCAGAGGCAGCTAAGAAAGAAGAAGAGGCCAAGGCAAAGCTCGCGGCAGCCGAGCAGAAACTGGCAATGGCCAAAAAGGCAGCGGACGACGCGGAAAAAAAAGCTCAGGCAAGCGGAAAGCCCGAAGACCGCCGACAGGCAGATGCGCTACGTCAGAGTGCAGAAGCGGCTCAGCGGAACCTGGCGGCTGCGAAAAAAGCGCTGGATGAAGCACACGGTAAAGCCGAAGAGGCGAGGAAAAAAGCGGCGGCCGATGCTAAAAGGGTGGAAGGAATCCTTCAAAATGCTCAAAGTGCCATAGATCGTGTCGAGAACAAGCCCGTGGAGAAAGCGCGGCTTCAGAAGCAACTCGATGAGATCAAAAAAGCCTGGGGGCAGTTTCACAACCGCTAAGACTACCCCTTTTGTGCTATCACACGTTGACGCGTTTGATGCGCTCGGTGGCCGGATCAAGTACCATCTCTAGCTTGCCTTCGGCCATCTCGAAGATGCCGGTGGCGACCGTGTCAATGAGAAGCTGGTCGTGGCTAGACATGAGAATCGTGCCCTCGAACTTCTTCAGCGCCTCAATGAGAACTTCACGCGCGAGGGGGTCGAGGTGGTTGGTGGGCTCATCCAGAAGATAGAAGTTAGCGGGGCGCAGGAGGAACTTGGCCAGCGCCACTCTCGCACGCTCGCCGCCCGAGAGCACGCCGATCCTCTTAAACGGGGCATCGTCGCCGCGAAACTGAAGGCGCGCCAGTAGGCCACGGGCCAT